>JAQBYL010000537.1 GCA_027622495.1 Pseudomonadota bacterium | reverse complement strand
ACGTCGGCGCCTAACCAGGCGAGCGCTTGAGTTGCTGAAGTCCCAGCCTCGTACTGTGTCATGTCGAGTATGCGCATTCCATCGAGTGCGGCCATGGTCAATCCTCCTGGCTTTTCATGGCGTGGCTGCTTGCTCTCGCAGCCAGGTATTTTTCCCGATCCGCGAAACGAGCGGGCTGGTGCGCGATATCTTTCGCGGTGAACGCCCGGGTATAAGCAGCAAGTTCCATGGCGATCCCGTCCGGGTCGCGAAAATACATCGATCGTATCCAGGTTTCCTCGGTCACATCCTCGGTGTAGCCGTGATCGTTGTCGGCGTGGTTGATGATGCGTATATCAAGGCCCTTTGCTCGAAGCCGCTCTGCGTATTCGTCAAATTTCTCTAACGGGATGGTAATTGCAAGGTGGTTCATGGACGCATGAGCAGTCGCGATGGATTTCCCCCGCGTGTTCTGCGATGCGATACCGGGTGCAGCGGCAGGTGCATCCGGAAACCAGAAAAACGCAATGGTTGTGCCGCTCCCTGCATCAAAGAAGAAGTGCTGTCCTGAACCACCGGGCAGGTCCAGGGTCTTGACCAGCTTCATGCCCAGAACTCCGTCGTAGAATTCCACCGTTTTTGCCATGTCTTTGCAGACCAGAGCAACGTGATTCACACCGCGGTATTCGAAATTTTCGTTGTTCATAAATTTACCCTGCGCGTTTGTTGAGGAGCCGACTTTCAGGCGAAATCTTCCGGTATGTCGTTCACCGACATGGTCCACTCGGGAGCGCGTTTTTCCAGAAACGACACGATGCCTTCTTTTGCATCGGCCTGGTTGCCCAGCCAGGCGAATGGTTTGCCTTCTGCCTTCATCATATCGGTGGGCGAAGAATCAAGGCCTTTCCATAACAGACGCTTTGTGAGCGCAACCGATGCGGGCGCCGCATTGGCATAGTCGTTTGCCATGGCAACCGCTCGATCAACCAGTTCCTCTTTGGGTAGAACTTTCGAGACGATGCCCATTTCAAGCGCTTCAGCCGCATTGAAGATACGCCCTGACATGAGCACGTCGGCGGCGTTGGAAAAGCCCGCGACTCTCTGCACGAGCAGATGAGCTGCGAGTTCCGGCATCATTCCCCGGCGGGTAAACACGAAGCCCATTTTAGCGTTCTCAGAAGCAAGGCGAATATCGCAAAGCATCGGGTAGGTCATGCCGACCCCCACTGCTGCGCCGTTAATGGCGGCAATGACGGGTTTGTCGATTTCATAGGGATGGACGTTGCGTACATTGCGACCGGGACTGTCGTCTTGCCGGCCGGCGAATGTTCCAGCCCCACGTTCCAGGTCAGCACCGGCACAAAACGCGCGCCCGGCACCCGTGAGTACAATGGCGCGAACCACGTTGTCCGCCTCGGCATCCTGCATTGCCTGACTTAACTCAGCCGCAAGCGTGGCATTCCACGTGTTCATCTTCTCAGGTCGGTTGATTGTGATGAGAGCAGCGTGCTCGCGTACCTCATAGAGCAGTGTTTCGAACGGCATGATGGTGTCTCCCCCGGTTTTCAGCGAATCTAACATGTTAACGGATGTAGGCGTTCAGATTCCATAACAGGCCTTTACCCCGAGTTCCTTGCCACTTTTAACCTGCCGGTACTTGTCGAAAAACAACCCGTCGACCTTCTTGTCGCGTTCAGACGCGTTTTTGCGTCGATAGCGGTCGAATTGCTTTGGCCCGCCGTTGTAGGCCGCGTAGGCGGATCGAGCCAGATTGTCCATCGAACCAGTGGTTAGATGTTCGCGCTGCTTGATGGCGTAGTTGATCATGTGGTGCTCCAGTATGTCGGCACCTGAACGGGCGTTGTAGGCGATGTCCCAGCGCAGCCCGTGCAGATCGTAAAGCCCTCGCCAGACGCCTGGGTTGATCTGCATAATTCCGAGATCGCCTGTTGAAGACTGCATCGGCACGCGCATTTTGTTCTGTACCATAAACTGCCGCCAGCAGCTTTCCTGCCAGGCCGCGCTGAACACAAGCGATCGATACACCTGCCGGAAATTCCCGTCAAGCGTGCTGGTCCGCAGATGCTCGGCGACAACACTGCGCAGGACATCGCGGACCATGGGAAGGTAGGTGTTCATCTCTTCTTGTTTTGGCACCCAGTTATTGAGGCGCTTCACTACGGCGGGGTCGACGGAGGTAGCTGCAACCGCCGATGGTATAAACCAGTCGAGCCACGATCTGTTGATGGATGCCTGTGGCGGCGGTACCGGCGGACCGAACCCCAAAGACCGTCGAAGCTCGGGGTCTACAGCGTCATCCTGTAGCAGTGGATCGATCTCGGAAGGAATCAGTATGCGTGCAAGCCGCCGCAGACCGTCTGCAGAAATATCGATACCCGTGCCGGGCCCGAGTTCATCCAGTGCCTGCAGAACATCTCCAGCACTTATGAAAGTCAAGAACTGCAGGGCCTGTTGTTGATCGGATTGCTCTTCAGCAAGCTGCTGCAGGGTTGGTAACAGTTTTACCCAGGCACGAACGAACAACCCGCGGGTCGGATCGATAGCCTGACGCTCCCGGTTGCTCAGGATCGCGATCAGCTCGCGGCGCAGA
>JAQBYL010000536.1 GCA_027622495.1 Pseudomonadota bacterium | reverse complement strand
GACGCCGCAAAGGATCTCGCCTACGAAGCCTAACGTTAACCAGTCGCGTATATAAATGAATATTCAACAGGAGCCTCAACAATGGCTGAAGCTGTAAGTTACAAATCCATCGGCACCCGTCCGATCCGACCGGACGGTGTAGACAAGGTGACCGGTCGGGCGCAATTCGGCGCTGATCAGAATCTGCCGAACATGCTGTATGGCAGAGTGTTGCGAAGCCCGCATGCCCACGCAGTGATCAAATCCGTCGACGTGTCGGCAGCGCTTGCACTCGAAGGTGTCTATGCGGCGATTTCCGGGGCGGACTTCCCCGGACCCAAGGGTGGAGCTCTGGGTGGAGAGGGCGGCGGTGATGTATCTGACGTGGCCAAGAACGTCATGGCGCGAGACAAAGCGCTCTATCACGGTCATGCGGTGGCAGCCGTTGCAGCCAGGTCGCAGAAGATTGCCGAAGACGCACTCGCTCTGATCAAAGTCGAGTATCAGGTGCTGACACCGGTGCTCGATGTGATTGCTGCGATGAACGAAGGTTCACCGTTATTGAACGAAAAGAACTTCACAAAAGGTCTGCCGGAAAAAGCGACCCAGCCGAGCAACGTTGCCAGCGTGATGAAGCTGGCGCGCGGTAATGTCGATGAAGGTTTTGAGCAGGCCGATGTCATCGTTGAAGGGGAGTACACCATCCCCATGGCGCACCAGGGCTATATAGAGCCTCATGCGTGTACGGCCACGGTCAACGAAGAAGGCAAGGCGACGGTGTGGTGCAGCACCCAGGGGCATTTTGAGTTCCGTGCCATGACCTCCAAAATTCTCGACATGAAGGTCAGTGACCTGAAGTTCATCGCGACCGAAATCGGCGGTGGTTTTGGCGGCAAGACGGTGGTCTATCTCGAGCCACTGGCGATCATGCTGTCTAAGGCAAGCGGTCGACCGGTCAAGATGATGATGACCCGCGAAGAAGTGTTCCGCGCAACTGGACCGACATCCGGAACAGTCTGTCGCGTCAAGGTAGGCGCTAAAAAAGATGGCACGCTGACAGCGGCCAAAACCTGGATGGCCTACGAAGCAGGTGCATTCGCCGGCGGTCCAATCGGTCCTGGTGCCATGTCCATCTACGCACCTTATCGTCTGGAGAATTTTCACGTTGAGGCGTATGACGTGCTGGTCAACAAACCAAAGGTAGCCGCCTACCGCGCGCCTGGTGCGCCGCAATCCATGCACGCCATGGAGTGTGCGATGGATGAGATCGCCCGCAAGCTCAACATGGATCCAATTGATCTGCGTTTAAAGAATGCGGCAACCGAAGGGACTCAAGCACCCTACGGCCCCAAGTTTCCGGCAATCGGCCTCATCGAATGTCTTGAGGCTGCAAAAGTGCATCCGAACTACACCTCCCCTGTGCCTGCGGGTGCGGGTCGCGGTGTTGCGGTAGGTTTCTGGTTCAATGTCGGCATGCAGTCGAGTGCCGAAGTCCGCATCAACGAAGACGGCACAGTGACGGTCATGGAAGGTAGCCCCGACATTGGTGGATCCCGTGCTTCCATGTGCCTGATGGCCGCCGAAACACTGGGAGTCGAATACCAGGAGGTCAAGGCCTACGTCGGCGATACTGAAAGCACCGGCTTCTGTAACGTGACCGGTGGCAGTCGAACCACCTTTGCAACCGGCATGGCTGTGGTGCAGGCCTGTGAAGACATCATCGCTCAGTGCAAGTCTCGTGCTGCTGCTACCTGGGGTGTGGATGAAGATCAGGTTGAATGGGAAGACGGTCAGGCGATCCCAGCACCGGGAACCAATGCTGACGTCAAGCCGCTGTCGCTTGCCGACATTGCAGGTAATGCAGCCAAAACCGGCGGCCCACTGCTGGGTCGCGCTTCGCTGAACGCACAGGGACCAGGTGCATCTTTCGCTGTGAATCTCACTGATCTCGCAGTAGACAGAGAAACCGGCAAGGTCGATGTACTGTCGTTCACTGCAATCCAGGATGCAGGCACCGCAATTCATCCTGCCTACGTTGAGGGGCAGCTGCAGGGCGGGGCAGCACAAGGTCTCGGCTGGGCGTTAAACGAAGAATATATATACGACGCTAACGGGGTCATGCAGAACGCAGGATTCCTGGACTATCGCGTGCCAGTTGCATCTGATCTGCCGATGATCGATACCCAGATCATCGAAGTGCCCAACCCAAGTCACCCTTATGGTGTGCGAGGAGTTGGAGAGACGCCTATTGTTGCGCCGCTTGCTGCGGCAGCAAATGCGATTCGCGATGCGATTGGGGTGCGGGTATACGATCTGCCCCTATCGCCCCCGCGGATACTCAAGGCGCTTGAGGGCTGACCGTTCTTCGTCAGGCATAGACGAAAAGCCCGGCGTGCCGGGCTTTTCAGTTTTTGAGAACAACATGGCCACAATCACCTTTCCAGATAACCTGTTGCCCTACACGAGTAATGTGCGGGAGGTGGAGGTGTTTGCAAGCACCTATCGTGATCTGACACTCAAGCTGACTGAACGCTGGCCGGATCTGAAGGAACCCCTCGCAAAGTATTCTGTCGCCATCGACGGGCAGCTTTATCAGGATGCGTTTCTCGAGCCG
>JAQBYL010000535.1 GCA_027622495.1 Pseudomonadota bacterium | reverse complement strand
TCAAGCTGAACGACTTCAGCGAGCAGAAACGCTTTCGGATAGGTGACGCAGAACTCGAATTTTTCGAACTATGCGAACCCTGTGCCACGCTCGGAGCACGTCTGGCCACTCCCGAGGTCAGCGCCGCCGCCGTGGTTAAAGCGTTCACGCACTGTTGCGGCATTCGAGCACGAGTCCTGAAAGGGGCCGACATCGCGCCAGGGACGATCGTCGCCTGACGCCTGTCAAGGTTACTGTGCTACCGCTTGAACTCAGCGATCACTGACGATATCGACTGCTTGGCATCGCCAAACAGCATTCGCGTGTTTTCACCGAAGAACAACGGGTTATCCACACCAGAGAAGCCTGACGCCATGGATCGCTTCAGCACAAACACGGTACGTGCATGGTCGACGTTGATGATCGGCATGCCGTAGATCGGACTGTTTTCATCCTCCCTCGCGGCCGGGTTCACTACATCGTTGGCGCCGATCACCACAGCAACATCAATATTATTGATGCGTGGGTTGATGTCATCCATCTCTACCAGCTGATCGTAGGGTACGTTCGCTTCAGCGAGTAATACGTTCATGTGACCAGGCATGCGCCCCGCAACCGGATGAATCGCATAGCTCACTTCGGCGCCGTTGCGCTCCAGCAGTTCGCCAAGCTCACGCACAACGTGCTGCGCCTGTGCCACCGCCATCCCGTAGCCAGGGACGAAGGTAACAGAGGATGCCGCTTCTAAAATCAGGAATGCATCATTTGCAGTGATCGGTTTGACCTCGCCTTCAACTTTGGTCGCCGTCTTGATCGCACCAAAACCGGAGAACAGAACATTCCCCAGTGACCGGTTCATGGCCTTGCACATGATGTTGGTCAGGATGATGCCCGCCGCACCTACCAGTGAGCCTGCAACAATCAGGATGTTGTTGTGGATCGCAAATCCAGCAGCACAGGCAGCCAGACCTGAGTAGCTGTTCAACAGCGAGATCACCACCGGCATGTCTGCCCCACCGATCGGGATCACGACCATCACGCCAAAAACCAGCCCAAGCACGATCACGGCGTACAGAAACGGCGAATCGACGGCCGGATCCATGCAGAACAGAACACCGCAGGCGATCAGCGCAACCAGAATAGCCGCATTCACAATGCGCTGGGCACCGAACACGATGGCCGCGCTCGGCATGATTTCCGAAAGCTTAGCCCAGGCGATGATGCTGCCTGAGAAGGTCACGCCACCGATCAGGATCGACAGCAGAATGGTGATGTCTGTAAACGAAGTATTACCAACGTTATACAGAGCAGCCCAACCAACCAGCAGACTGGCAAGGCCACCGGAGCCATTAAACAGGGCGACCATTTCCGGCATGCTGGTCATGGCAACGCGTTGCGCTGCGAGCCAGCCTATTGCAGCACCGACACCCATACTGATCATGATCCAGGTGTAGGTCATGATGCCCTGACTGAACAGAGTCACCACGATCGCGATCAGCATGCCAACCGCAGACAGCAGATTGCCGCGCACAGCGGTCGCCGGTGAGCCCAGTTGTTTCAGACCAAAGATGAACAGCGCAGCGGCAACGATGTACCACACATTGATCAGTTCAAGACTCATCGTTTTGCACCGGTGGCGGGCGCAACTTTCTTCTTGAACATGCTGAGCATGCGATCGGTCACCACGTAGCCACCGACCACGTTGATGGTGGCGAACACCACCGCCAGAGCGCCAAGGGCGGTGGCAAAACCGTCCAGACCAGCCCCGGCAGAACCCAGTGCGCCAACCACGGTAATACCGGATATGGCATTGGCACCTGACATCAGCGGGGTGTGCAGCGTAGCTGGCACCTTGGAGATCAGTTCGAAGCCCAGGAATATGGACAACATCAGAACAAACGCTAGAAATACGGCTTCCATATTGCCCTCCTTACAGATTCTTGATGGTTTCGTTGACGATCTGACCGTCGCGGGTGATGACACACCCTTTTACGATCTCATCTTCCGGGTCCAGGTTGAGCGTTCTGGTCTCGCTGTCCCAGAATTCATCCAGAAGGTTAAACAGATTCGATGAGTACATGTCGCTTGCGTTGCGGGCGACCTGTGAAGGCAGGTTACCCTGGCCCACGATCTTGACGCCGTTCACGTCCACCACCTCATTCACCACCGAACCTTCGACGTTGCCGCCACTTTCCACAGCCATGTCTACAACCACGCTGCCTGGCCGCATGGCGGCGACCATGTCTGCTGACACGATACGCGGTGCTGGCCGACCGAACACCTGGGCGGTGGTGATCACCACATCCGACTGGCTGATGATTTTCTTCTGACCTGCTTTTTGCAGCTCAATCTGCTCAGGGGTCAGTTCTTTTGCGTAGCCCTGCGCAGTCTGACCGACTTCACCGAGATCGATTTCAACAAACCTGGCCCCCAGCGACTGAACCTGCTCCGCTACTACCGGGCGGGTATCAAAGGCTTCGACCCGCGCGCCGAGACGTTTTGCCGTGGCAATCGCCTGCAGACCGGCGACACCGGCCCCAATCACAAAGACCCGTGCCGGTGCAATCGTGCCGGAAGGCGTCATCATCATGGGGAAGATTTTCGGACAATAGAACG
>JAQBYL010000534.1 GCA_027622495.1 Pseudomonadota bacterium | reverse complement strand
CGCTTCTTTAATCAGTTTCGCTCGTGTATCAGCGTCCTGAATGGCAGCAAGGCGGGAGGGGAAATCGAGGCTGATCAGTTCTTTCCATGCCGGCGACATGAACATGATGTTGGTTTTAAGGCCGGACAGAAAGCCAAAGGATCTTGGCAGGGCGAGCCCGGTGATGTCGACACCTTCTGCCAGCATTGATTCGATCGCGTCGACGTAGGCATTGGCTTTTCCAGGTCCGCCTGGAATATGTGGGGCAGTAAAAATAACCCGTGTTTGGGCTGCTAAGGCCTGCTCGCGCAAAATGGCCAATTCAGTGTCCAGGCGAGAGTATTCCAGTACGTTCTGGACCAGACCGTTGTTGTCTCCAACGGCTTTGGCGATCGCGACCATCTCTTCGGTATTGGCGAATGTACCGGGAATACTGCGGCCGTCTGGCATCTTGTGAGCGACCAGTCGACTGCTGGAGAAACCGACCGCACCTTCCGCTACGGATTTACCGGCCAATGCTGCCATCTGGGCGATTTCATCACTCGTGGGTTCATCGTCAACGCCCCGTTCACCCATCACCCAGGTTCTAAGTGCGCAATGACCCACCATGCCAACCAGGTTAGTGGCAGGCGCCAGCTTTTCCAGAGAATCGAGATATTCACCATAACTCTCCCAGTCCCACGGCAAACCATTGAGGATGACTGAACTCGGAATGTCTTCGACCGACTCCATCATACCGGCCAGATAGGCTCGATCTTGTGGTTTACAGGGTGCAAA
Source organism: Pseudomonadota bacterium (assembly GCA_027622495.1). Lineage (GTDB taxonomy): Bacteria > Pseudomonadota > Gammaproteobacteria > Pseudomonadales > Azotimanducaceae > JAQBYL01. The sequence continues at coordinate 1,848 of JAQBYL010000534.1, read as the reverse complement.
GGTTACGCCGCAGTTGCCGATCAATGCTGTGGTCACGCCATGCCAGACGATGGGCGTGAGGTCAGGATCCCATCCAGCTTGCGCGTCCAGGTGAGTGTGAAGGTCGACAAACCCTGGCGTTACGGCATGTCCTCTGGCATCGATTCTCTGGCGCCACTACCTTGAACACTCCCCACCGCAACGATGGTGTCTTTGTCGATGGCAACATCACCCACATAGGGTTCTGAACCGGTGCCGTCGACAATCAAGCCGCCACGGATGATGAGATCGTGAGACATTGGTAATGCTCCTGTTTGAGTTTGATCGGTGTTCGCAGTGATAGAATACCTTACACCATCGGATAATCGGCATGAAGCGCCCGTATAAAACCTGCACTTTTCCCATACCCCACTTGCATGTAATTTCATGCCCGCATTAGACTCGATATTCCCACTTTCTTAAAAAACGAAAGCGTTAACTTGTCAGTACCTACGCTGGCGGTAAACAGATGAGGCGGTGCACCGAAGTCGAACGAGGGAGCGCAGATGTCGCGACCACCTTTCCGGCCGTATGAATCAGCGGCCTTGCTGGTTGCGCTGATCGGGATATGGGTTGGTTCCCCGAGCGCACTCGCCATCGAAGAACCGAGCTACGAAGTCGTGCAACAGAAAGGTGATCTGGAGCTTCGCCAGTACGCCCCTTACTACATCGTCTCCGCCCCCGCGGGCACCGAATTCGAGAAGACCGGCAGCAAGAGCTTCCGCACCCTGTTCCGCTACACCAGCGGAGCGAACGAATCCGGTGAAGAAATCGCCATGACCGCGCCGGTCAACTGAGGTCGGCTACATGCAATCACGAGGCGGGATGAGCGCACGGGCAAAGGCCCACATGCCGATGGTTCTGTTGACCCTGCTCAGCATCCTGCAAGCACTCGCGCTGGAACTTCTCTGGGCCCATGTGCGCGAGCACGACTACCTGACCGAACCCACCTGGACGGCGTTCATTGCCTGGGTGCAGATCGGCACCACGCTGCTCGGCGTGCTGCTTATCTGGGTTCTCTACACCAGCATGGTCATGCGATTCCGCTGGGTACCGTCGACGAGCGACTCACTCTATCCCTTTTTGATTGGCATCCTGGAGTTCGTGATGATCGCCGCACTGGGCCCGGAATCGCTTGGCTACTGGTTCGCGACGCTGGGCGTGCTCTTCGGCATAACGACAGCTGCGATGCAAATGGTGCTGCGCAGGGCGAGACTCGATGGCGAGAATGACGAATGGTTCGCCAGCATTGCCCCGGCTACGCTGCGCGACTTCTATCCCTCCGCGTCGGCTGTTGTTGTGCTGGTGGGGTTCGGCACCGCGTTAGGGGTGACTGGCCATCGGGGTATTTTCGCACTGGGGGGGGCTGATCGTTGCAGCCGCCGCACTGGGCTACCAGATGTACTTGAACGCCGTTTTCTGGTCGCGCGCGATGAATGCCAACAGTCCGATCGAAGGGGAGGCCGACGACCCATCACTACCGAGCACTGATCCGGAGCAACCCTGAGCTTAGGAGAGCGTGTGTCTCTCAGATCGTCTCGACGGCACCGCTTTCGAGACTCCGGTGGATTGCCACCAGCGTCCTGGTGCATTCGACGCCATCAGCAAACGGCACCCCTGTGCGCCCCGGGCCATCAATCGCGCGTAAAAAGGCGCCGAATCTCTGCGCGTCCCATGACAGGGTGGGAGGGTAGTGCAGGCGTGATGAGGCGATCTTGATGTTCTGCAGCGTGTTGTCGATGTCTATTACGCCATTGCTGCCGAGTATCCGAAACGTAAATTCGATTCCGCCCGGCCACGACTCGGGCAGTATCCATGCGGCTTCGAATA
>JAQBYL010000033.1 GCA_027622495.1 Pseudomonadota bacterium | reverse complement strand
TGGACGAGGCGCAGGCCATCGCTCACGCGCGGGCCTTTCCCGGCTTGAAAGGCATGGATCTTGCGAAGGAAGTCACCTGCGTCGATCAGTTCGACTGGACCGGGTCAACCTGGTCGCTGGCAGATGGTTACGGGAAGCGGGGCGACACCCGCTTTCACGTGGTCGCTTACGATTTCGGGGTCAAGCGGAATATTCTGCGCATGCTGACCCGGCGCGGCTGCAAGGTCACCGTGGTCCCGGCGGCCACCTCCGCCGCACAGGCGCTTGCTCTCAACCCTGATGGCATATTTCTGTCCAACGGACCCGGTGATCCAGAGCCCTGCGACTACGCTATCGATGCGGTAAAAAGCCTTCTGGACCAGAATCTGCCGATGTTCGGCATTTGTCTCGGTCACCAGATCATGGCGCTCGCCAGCGGTGCCAGGACCATCAAAATGTCGCTCGGCCACCATGGCGCCAACCATCCGGTTCAGGATGTCGATACCCGGGTGGTCATGATCACCAGTCAGAATCACGGTTTTGCCGTAGACACCCAGAGTCTGCCGAACTGCCTTGAAGCCACTCACTTTTCGCTTTTTGACGGGACGCTGCAGGGAATCAGGCGTACCGATCGGCCAGCGTTCGGTTTTCAGGGCCATCCGGAAGCGAGCCCCGGACCGCAGGACTGCGCCTACCTTTTTGATCGGTTCATCGATCTGATGGAAGCCCAGCGTGCCTAAACGAACCGACATACACAGTGTTCTGATTCTGGGTGCAGGTCCGATCGTCATCGGTCAGGCCTGTGAATTCGACTACTCCGGTGCGCAGGCCTGTAAGGCACTGCAGGAGGAGGGCTTTCGGGTCATTCTGGTGAACTCCAACCCGGCCACCATCATGACTGACCCGAGCATGGCCGATGCCACCTATGTGGAGCCGGTTGAATGGGCAACGGTTGCGCGGATCATCGAGGTGGAAAGACCTGACGCTCTGTTGCCCACAATGGGAGGGCAAACCGCGCTCAATTGTGCCCTGGACCTGGCCCGCGAAGGGGTGCTGGAAAAGTACGGTGTCGAGATGATCGGCGCCAGTCAAGACGCCATCGACAAGGCTGAAGACCGTGAACGTTTCGATCGGGCGATGAAGCGCATCGGGCTCGCGACCCCTCGTTCGGCCATTGCGCACAGTCTTGAGGAAGCCGAGCAGTTGCAGGCGAGGCTTGGGTTCCCCTGCATTATCCGACCGTCGTTCACCCTCGGGGGCAGTGGCGGCGGTGTTGCCTACAACATGGAAGAATTTCTGGAGATCTGTGCCCGCGGTCTGGATCTGTCGCCCACCAACGAACTGCTGATCGATGAATCCCTGCTCGGCTGGAAAGAGTTCGAGATGGAAGTGGTTCGCGACAAGAAAGACAACTGCATCATTGTCTGCGCGATCGAGAACTTTGACCCGATGGGCGTGCACACCGGCGACAGCATTACCGTTGCCCCTGCCCAGACGCTTACAGACAAGGAATATCAGGAGCTTCGAAACGCATCGATCGCCGTTCTCCGTGAGATCGGCATCGAAACAGGCGGGTCGAATGTTCAGTTTGCCATCGATCCGGCTACCGGACGGGTTGTGGTGATCGAAATGAATCCCCGGGTGTCGCGTTCTTCAGCCCTGGCATCCAAAGCCACCGGTTTCCCGATTGCCAGAGTCGCGGCAAAACTGGCGATTGGTTATACGCTGGATGAACTTGCGAACGACATCACCGGTGGTGCCACCCCGGCGTCATTCGAGCCGAGCATCGATTACGTGGTCACCAAGATCCCGCGTTTCACCTTTGAGAAGTTCCCCCAGGCGAACAAACAGCTGACCACACAGATGAAGTCTGTTGGCGAGGTCATGGCCATCGGCAGCACCTTTCAGGAATCACTGCAGAAAGCACTTCGAGGTCTCGAAACCGAAAAAACCGGCTTTGATCCGGTTCTGAAAGGACGGCCGGAGGCAGCTCGCACCACATTGATCCGCGAACTGAGTGTGCCGGGTGCGGAGCGGATCTGGTTTGTGGCCGATGCTTTCCGTCACGGCATGAGCCTTGAGGAGATCTGGGAGCAGAGTCGTATCGACCCGTGGTTTCTGGCAGAGATTGAAGATCTCATCAATGATGAGGCAGCACTTGCAGGGCAGAGTGTCGATGGGCTTGGCGAAGAGACCTGGCGTAGCCTGAAACGCAAAGGCTTTTCTGATGCGCGGCTTGCGAAACTGCTGGATAGCCATGAGGCCACCGTGCGGGCCCGACGCCAGGCGCTCGGTGTTCGCCCGGTGTTCCGTCGCGTCGACAGCTGTGCTGCGGAATTCCCCGCTGCCACCGCCTACATGTACTCCACCTATGAAGAAGAATGCGAATCTAACCCGTCAGATCGCAAGAAAATCATGGTGCTTGGCGGCGGCCCGAACCGGATCGGTCAGGGCATTGAGTTTGACTACTGTTGCGTACATGCAGCACTCGCCATGCGCGAAGACGGGTTTGAGACCATCATGGTCAACTGCAACCCGGAAACGGTTTCAACCGACTACGACGTGTCGGATCGGCTGTATTTTGAACCGGTCACACTTGAAGATGTGCTGGCCATCGTTGACGTGGAGCAGCCCACTGGGGTGATCGTGCAGTTCGGTGGTCAGACGCCATTGAAACTGGTGGAACATATGGAGGCCGCGGGAGTACCGATCATCGGCACGTCGGCGGATGCAATTGACCGCGCCGAGGATCGGCAGCGCTTTCAGGAACTGATCCGCAAACTCGATCTGAAACAACCGTCCAACCGGACCGCGGTGGATCTGCAGACCGGTCTTGATGGGGCGCGGGAGATCGGCTTTCCGATCGTGGTCAGACCCAGTTACGTGCTCGGTGGCCGGGCCATGGAGATCGTCTACAACGAAGAAGAACTCGCCGGCTATCTGCAGAGTGCTGTGGATGTGTCGAACGATTCCCCTGTGCTGCTGGATCGGTTTCTGGATCAGGCCGTCGAAGTGGACGTGGATGCGGTTTGCGACGGCAAACAGGTAGTGATCGGCGCGATCATGGAACACATAGAGCAGGCGGGTGTTCATTCGGGTGACTCAGCCTGTTCGCTGCCGCCCTACAAGCTCGCGCAAGCCATTCAGGACCGCATCCGCACCCAGGTCGGCATGATGGCGCTGGAACTTGGCGTAGTGGGCCTGATGAATGTTCAGTTTGCTGTGCAGGGCGAGGAAGTTTTTGTTCTCGAGGTCAATCCGCGCGCATCGCGAACAGTTCCGTTCGTCTCCAAGTGCATTGGTACATCGCTTGCCAAGGTCGCTGCGCGCTGCATGGCAGGAACCTCACTTGCTGATCAGGGGTTCACCCGCGAAATCATTCCAACGACCTACCATGTCAAAGAATCGGTGTTCCCGTTTATCAAGTTCCCGGGGGTGGATCCAATCCTGGGGCCGGAGATGAAGTCCACGGGTGAAGTGATGGGAACCGGCGACACCTTTGGTGAAGCATTTTCTAAAGCGTCGCTCGCTGCAGGAGCGCGACTGCCACGCGGTGGCCGGGCATTTTTAAGCGTCAAAGAATCCGATCGGGAAGGTGCTGTGAATCTGGGTCGCAGCCTGATAGACCTCGGTTTTAACCTGGTCTGTACACGCGGGACCGGTCGAGCTCTCATACAGGCGGGAGTCGCAACGGCCATCGTCAACAAGGTGACAGAAGGCCGACCCGACGTCAGTGACATGCTCAAAAACGAGCAGATCGATCTGATTGTCAACACCACGGAAGGCCGCCAGTCGATTGCTGATTCAGCTCTGATCCGGCGGCTCGCGCTGCAGAAAAAAGTGTGTTACACCACCACTCTGGCAGGAGGCGAAGCGTTCTGTATCGCCATCAAGTACGAGGCTGAGCCACACGAGCACATCGTCAGGCGATTGCAGGATCTGCACAGAACGTACTATTAATACCTGCCTGTCCAGGCAGAGTGAAATCTACGGAAACGAGGACTAACCAGTGAAGGGCGCTCAGCTGACGGGAACCCAGCGAAGGGGAAATCAGGGAAGGGGAAAACAGTGCCAGTGCCGATGACTGCAGAGGGTGCAGACGCACTTCGGGTAGAACTTGCACATCGCAAAGGTGAACTGCGCCAGCGCATAACCCAGGATATTGCGGAAGCGCGTGCGCATGGCGATCTGAAAGAAAACGCTGAGTACCATGCTGCGCGTGAACAGCAGAGTTTTAATGAAGGTCGCATACAGGATATCGAAGGCAAGCTGGCCAATGCCCAGATCATCGATATCAGCAAAATTACCCCTGGTGAACGGGTCATCTTTGGCGTGACTGTGGCGTTGATCGGCACCGAAACCGGCAGGGAAGTGCGCTACAAAATCGTTGGCGAAGACGAAGCCGATATCAAGATCGGCAAGATTTCGGTCATGTCTCCCATCGCGCGGGCCCTGGTGGGCAAGTCAGTGGGTGACATCATTACGGTCAGCGCACCCGGCGGCGATATCGAGTACGAAATCGACCAGGTCGAGTATCGCTGATTCGTCAGGCAAACCGGCTCAGGTTTGACAACTTCGGGTTGGCATCCGGGTTCGCACGATACAGCACTGCGGTTTTACCGATTTTCTGCACGATCAGGGCATTGCAGCGCGTCGCTAGGATTTCTATCGCCTGAGCCCGCGCCTGGCGGGATTCGTCGTGAACTTTGACCTTGATCAGTTCGTGGTCGGTAAGAGCACGATTCGCCTCGTTCACCACCGCATCGGTCACGTCACTTGCGCCAATAGCGACAACCGGTGACAGGTGATGGGCAATTCGGCGATACCGCCTTCTGGTTCGGGTGTCCATTGGGCTCACTTTTGGCCGCTCAGATTCAAAATGGGCGCGCAGCGTACAGTTTTTTCGCCCAAAACTGTACTCTGTCTAACTGGTGTTGCGATGGTGAACAGGTGGCCAGACACAGCAAGTCGAGCCAGCGCTGGCTCGAGCGGCAAAGACGCGACTATTTTGCGAAGCAGGCCCTGGATCAGGGCCGGGTGTCCCGGGCACACTTCAAACTCGAGCAGCTGGATCAACGGTTCAAGCTATTGAAGCCTTCGATGAACGTACTGGAACTCGGTGCAGCGCCGGGTGGCTGGACCCAGTTTCTGGAACAGCGGATCACCCAGGGAACCCTGGTCGCGGTGGATCCGCTGCCGATCACTGCGGCCGCGCAAACCCATGTGATCGAAGGTTCGATCGGTGAACCGGATACGGATGCCGAACTTGCCACCTTGCTGGACCCGCTGCCACTGGACCTTGTTTTATCGGATATGGCCCCCAATATCAGCGGGGTACGTTCGGCAGATCAGGCGCAAGCCATGTATCTGGTGGAAATTGCAGAAGAAGCTGCTCTGAAATGGTTGAAACCTGGCGGCGATCTCGTGGTCAAGGTCTTTCAGGGCGAGGGCGTAGATGCCTGGGTAGCGGGCCTGCGTGAACACTTCGCCAGGGTGCAGCTGGTCAAACCAAAAGCATCGCGGCCGGAGTCCCGTGAAGTGTACGCCGTAGCCCGGCAGTATCGCGGATGAGTTCGCTGAGGTAACCTTGGACTCATGGCCGTAGGTTGCGACGGCCACCAAAGTAGTCGGCGCATTAAACGCCAGCATAAGAGGGTAAACCCTTGTCAGATATGGGAAAAAATTTACTGTTGTGGCTGATCATCGCGGCTGTGCTGCTGACGGTGTTCAACAATTTCAACGTTCAGGCCGAGCCAGAGCCGATCAGCTACACACAGTTCATCGAACAGGTTCGAACCGACCAGGTACACCAGGTGGAGATCGATGGTCTGGTGATCACCGGTCTGCGCCGATCCGGCGAAGGTTTTCGGGTGATCCGCCCGGAGATATCGGATCAGAAACTGCTCGATGATCTTTACAACCACAATGTTGAAATCATCGGCCTGCTGCCAGAAAAGCAGAGCTTCTGGACGCAACTGTTGCTCGCAAGCTTCCCCATTCTCATCATCATTGCGGTGTTCATGCTGTTCATGCGGCAGATGCAAGGGGGTGCCGGTGGCCGTGGTGGTCCCATGGCCTTCGGCAAGAGCAAGGCCCGCCTGCTTTCAGAAGATCAGATCAAAACCACCTTTGCCGATGTGGCGGGGGTAGACGAAGCCAAAGATGACGTTCAGGAACTGGTGGAGTTTCTGCGCGATCCGGGCAAATTTCAGCGTCTCGGTGGGCGTATTCCCCGCGGTATTCTCATGGTCGGCCAACCGGGTACAGGGAAGACATTGCTGGCAAGAGCGATCGCCGGTGAGGCGAAGGTTCCGTTCTTTTCAATCTCGGGTTCTGACTTCGTCGAGATGTTCGTTGGTGTGGGTGCCTCACGGGTTCGGGATATGTTCGAACAGGCCAAGAAGAGTGCCCCGTGCATCATCTTCATCGACGAGATCGATGCGGTGGGCAGGCATCGCGGCGCCGGTCTCGGTGGCGGCCATGATGAGCGCGAGCAGACCTTGAACCAGTTGCTGGTGGAGATGGACGGCTTTGAAGCAAACGACGGCATCATCGTGATCGCCGCAACCAACCGGCCTGATGTGCTCGACCCTGCTCTGCTTCGCCCTGGTCGCTTCGACCGTCAGGTGGTTGTTGCGCTTCCGGATATCCGTGGTCGCGAGCAGATCCTCAAAGTCCATATGCGCAAGGTGCCGCTGTCTGATGACGTAGACCCAAGCATTATTGCGCGCGGTACGCCGGGTTTTTCCGGTGCTGATCTTGCCAATCTGGTTAACGAGGCGGCTCTTTTCGCTGCCCGTAGCGGCAAACGGCTGGTGGCCATGGAGCAGTTTGAAAAAGCCAAAGACAAAATCATGATGGGTGCAGAGCGTAAATCCATGGTGATGTCCGAGAAAGAAAAACGTACCACCGCCTATCACGAAGCGGGCCACGCCATCGTCGGCAATCTGATGCCGGGTCACGATCCGGTTTATAAGGTCACCATCATTCCGCGCGGTCGGGCACTGGGGGTCACCATGTTCCTGCCAGAGGAAGATCGCTACAGCTTGAGCCGCGAAACTATCCTCAGTCAGATCTGCAGTCTGTTTGGTGGCCGAATCGCAGAAGAGATGTTCCTTGGTGAAGACCAGGTGACCACCGGCGCATCCAACGATATCGAGCGGGCCACCCAGCTTGCTCGGAATATGGTGACCCGTTGGGGCTTGTCCAAAAAGCTCGGCCCGCTGATGTACGACGAGGTCGACGGCGAAGTTTTCCTGGGGATGTCTGCGAGTGCCAAGCCGAAAATGCATTCTCCTGATACTGCCAAAAAAATTGACGAAGAAATTCGCGAGATCATCGACGGCTGTTACACCCAGACCCGGCAGTTGCTCGAAAAAAACAAAGACAAACTTCAGACCATGGCGAATTCGCTGATCGAGTATGAAACTCTGACACCTGATCAGATCGGCGACATCATGGCGGGTGGCAAGCCTCGTGCACCGCTGGAGATGGAGCCGCCTTCGTCAGACTCACCGTCCGGTGATGCACCTATTGGTGGTCCCGCAGAGGAACATTGATCTTCCGGGTGACCGGATGTGAACTCGATCGTTGTACGTTTGGTAGTAACCGTTAATCTGTCTTACAAGAACGGACACGCTTCCCAGCGCCTGAATCAAACGTGCATTCCCATCGAGGAAGATCGAACACCATGAAAAAGTACTTCGGAACTGATGGCATCAGAGGTACGGTGGGAAAAGATCCCATCACCCCGGAGTTCTGTCTGCGTCTGGGCTGGGCCGTGGGAAAAGTGTTCGGTGGATCAAGCGCACCCTACGTGCTGGTGGGAAAAGACACCCGGATTTCGGGCTACATGCTCGAATCTGTTCTCGAGTCCGGTCTGGTCTCGGCCGGGGCTAATGTAGGCCTCATTGGTCCGATGCCAACACCGGCGATTGCCTATCTCACCCGAACCTTGCGTGCGGATGCCGGCATCGTGATCAGTGCCTCTCACAATCCCTATCCCGACAACGGCATCAAGTTCTTCGATGCCGGCGGCAACAAACTCGCCGGGGATGTGGAGAGCGCCATCGAAGCTCAGTTGAAAGAACCGATGGCCTGTGTTGACTCGGATCGCCTTGGCAAGGCCTCGCGTATCGAAGACGCCGCCGGCCGCTACATTGAATTCTGCAAGGCGACGGTCGATCGTGGTTTTCGTTTGAAGGGCCTGCGCATTGTTCTGGACTGTGCAAATGGCGCCACCTATCACGTTGCCCCTGGTGTGTTTGAAGAGCTCGGTGCTGACATTTTTGTCATTGGCGACAAACCCAACGGTACCAACATAAACGAAGCTTGCGGCTCTACAGCACCGCAGGGCCTGATCGATAAGGTGATTGAACATCGTGCCGATGTCGGCATCGCCTTTGATGGTGATGGGGACCGCGTAGTAATGGTGGATGGGCATGGCGAACTGGTCGATGGAGATCAGTTGCTGCATATCATCGCCCTGCATCGGCTCTCTCAAGGCAAGCTGATCGGCGGAGTAGTCGGCACGTTGATGACCAATTTCGGTCTGGAACGGGCCTTCAACGAAGCCAATATACCGTTCGCCCGTGCCGATGTGGGTGACCGCTACGTGATGGAAATGTTGAAGGCGCGAGGCTGGGAATTGGGCGGTGAAGGATCAGGTCACATTCTGACGCTGGATCTCACAACAACCGGTGATGCCATCGTCGCTGCACTGCAGGTTCTGAAGGCGATCGTTGAACTCAGGAAGCCGTTGCACGAACTCACAAAGGGCATGTGCAAATTGCCGCAGGTCATGGTCAATGTGAGTGCCGAAGAGCCGCACAAACGGATGACCGACCTCGCCGTTAAAAAAGCCATTGAAGACCAGAACGACAAGCTCAAAGATCGCGGTCGCGTACTGGTTCGCTGCTCAGGCACCGAACCGGTTATCCGGGTCATGGTTGAAGGCGAGGACCGGGAAGAAGTAGAAAGCATTGCCTTCGGTCTGGCCGAAGTCGTAGCCGACTGACCCGGTACTCCGTTCGCCCGACAGGGCGCGGAGTTCGACAACAGCACAGAACGTTGTACCCTCCCCCCTGAATGTATAGTATTGCGCGCCCGTAAGCCCCTGCGGAGTGATTAATGCGTCAAGCCGTGGTCGCAGGAAACTGGAAAATGCACGGCACCAGGCAACTGGTTGCTGAGTTTGTGCAGAAGTTCATCGACAGGCAGCAACTGGGTGCCGAGCCTTCGCAGGTGCAGACGGTCATTCTGCCGCCGGTGGGTTTTCTGGCCGAACTGTCAGATGGGCTACGAGGTACACACCTGGCAACGGGAGCGCAGGATCTGCACACCCACAGCAAAGGTGCGTTCACCGGTGAGACGGCCGGGTCGATGATTCGCGATCTGGGTGGGAGCTGGGTACTGACTGGTCATTCGGAGCGAAGACAGTACCAGAAGGAAACTGATCGGCAGATCGCCAATAAGTTTGTAGCGGCGCTCGATGCGGACCTGTGCCCGATCCTGTGTGTCGGTGAGAACCTGGAAGACCGGGAGGCGGGCAGAGCGGAGCAGGTGGTGACGGCCCAGTTGAATACTGCGCTTCAAACCATCGGGATCAAAAGACTGGCCGCGGGATGTGTGGCCTATGAACCGGTCTGGGCGATCGGTACCGGCCAGACTGCAACGCCCGACCAGGCTCAGCAGATGCATCATTCAATACGTGCTGCATTAGGCGTACTGGATGAGTCGGTGGCGCAGGCGATGTCGATCCTGTATGGCGGCAGTGTCAACGAAAAAAATGTTGAAGCGTTTTTCAAACGCCGCGACATAGATGGTGTTCTGATCGGCGGTGCGTCGTTGAATGTCGAACAGTTTGTGATGATTGTGGATGTGGTCGCTGCTGCGGTCGCAAGCAGATAGTTTAGTTGGTGTACGAATGGAACTGATAAACCTGGAAAATGTGCTGATGGCCCTGCTGGTCGCGGATGCGCTCACCCTCGGTGGTCTGGTGTTAATTCAGCAGGGTCGCGGAGCAGATGCGGGTGCGTCGTTTGGATCCGGCTCGGCCAATACGATGTTTGGCAGCGGCGGAGCGGCCTCCTTCCTGACTCGCATGACCGCCTGGTTGGCGATTGGCTTTTTCCTGATTTCGTTTGGTCTGGCCTACACGGCCAAAGAACGAGCGACCAGCGTTGATACCCTGGGCATCCCGATTGTCGGAGCACCCTTAAGCCAGTCGGAAGAAAATCTGCAGGCAGACCTCGCGGACCAGGTCGACAAGTTGACTCCGGAACCGGAAAGTGTAAATTCCGACATCCCCGACCTGTAGTCCTTAAGGTGAAGCAGTAAAACTGAGTTAATTCCTGAGTTAGTTAAAGCCGAAGTGGTGAAATTGGTAGACACGCTACCTTGAGGGGGTAGTGAGCTTACGCTTGTGCGAGTTCGAGTCTCGCCTTCGGCACCATCAACCCTCCCCTCACTTTCAACCTTCCCCTCATTTAACGGCGCGAAGTGTCAGACCTGGCCTCGACGCCGCAGTTCTGACCCCCGATCAGCGTGAAAGAACTTCAGATTGGGTGTTGCGGCCTTCCCTGTGCATCCATATAATCCCGCTCCTGCTATTGCGGGGTGGAGCAGTCTGGTAGCTCGTCGGGCTCATAACCCGAAGGTCGTGGGTTCAAATCCTGCCCCCGCTACCAATAGAAGGGCCCCTCTTTAGGGGCCTTTTTGTACGCGCAGACGTCAGGATGCTTAAGGCATCCGTCGGCGCGTTTGTCGAAGGTGGCGAACCGTGTAGCCGGAGCGCCCCTGCTCGTTTGTAATCGTTGTAATGAGAGTTGGAATGAGATGGGAAATGGGCGTAAGCCCATTTTTTGTTGGCTGGAGAAAATTGAACCGGAAAGAACTACAGGTAGAGCAGCTGCTGAAGCCGACAATCGAAGCGATGGGTTTTGTGCTGTGGGGTCTGGAATATCTGGCCCAGGGCAGGCAGGCACAATTACGCATCTATATCGATGGTCCCGAGGGCGTGTCGGTTGACGACTGTGCAAAGGTCAGCCGCCAGGTCAGTGGCTTACTGGATGTTGAAGAAGTCATTTCAGTGAGATACACACTGGAAGTTTCTTCACCGGGAATCGATCGGATTCTGTTTTCTGCGCCGCAGTTTGAGGCAAGTGTTGGGCAGACAGTGGATGTCCGACTGAATTTTCCGTTCGAAGGACGTAAGAAGATCGTTGGTTTGTTGGCTGGTGTAGAAGACATGGAGGCAGTTGTTCGCCTGGATGATCAGGAGTTTCTTCTACCCCTGGAAAATATAAGACGGGCACGCATTGTGCCGCACTTTGACTAAAGGATCGGTGGAACGAAAATGAGTAAAGAAATCCTTCTGGTAGTGGACTCTGTTTCGCACGAAAAGGGAGTATCAAAAGAGGTGATTTTTGGCGCCATTGAAAGCGCACTCGCCGTTGCGACCAAGAAAAAGTACCCGGAAGGCTCTGAGTTCCGCGTTGCCATTGATCGTGAGACAGGTGAATACGACACCTATCGCGTCTGGCAGGTTACCGATCTCGAACAGGAAGAAGAGCCTGTTCCTGAAGCGATGCTCACACTCGAGCAGGCTAAAGAACAGGACCCGAAACTGGAACTGGGTGACACCCTGGAGCGTCAGGTTGACTCGGTCGAGTTCGGTCGCATAGCAGCGCAGACGGCCAAGCAGGTAATTGTTCAGAAAGTCCGGGAAGCGGAACGCGCGCAGGTAGTAGAGCAGTACCTGCCGAAAATTGGCCAGCTGGTTAGTGGCACGGTCAAGAAAATGAGCCGCGATACAGTCATTGTCGATCTTGGCAACAACGCAGAAGGTCTGCTGACGCGCGAGCATCTGATACCACGTGAAGCATTCAGGGTAGGTGATCGCTTGCGCGCACTGCTGCTTGAGATTCGAGCCGACAATCGGGGTCCGCAGTTGATGCTGACCCGAACATCACCGCAGATGTTGATCGAATTGTTCAAAATTGAAGTGCCGGAAATTGCTGAACAGGTGATCGAAATTCGCGGTGCAGCACGTGACCCGGGATCGCGCGCCAAGATTGCGGTCAAAACCAATGATGGTCGCATTGATCCGGTAGGAGCCTGCGTAGGTATGCGCGGCTCAAGAGTTCAGGCGGTTTCAGGTGAACTTGCAGGAGAACGGATCGACATTGTGCCGTGGGACGATAACCCTGCGCAGCTGGCGATCAATGCGATGTCTCCGGCAGAGGTAGACTCGATTGTGCTTGATGAAGAAACGCATTCGATGGACGTCGCTGTCAGCGAAAGCAATCTGGCCCAGGCGATTGGCCGGGGTGGCCAGAACGTGAGACTTGCCAGCGATCTGACTGGTTGGACGTTGAATATCATGACCGAGCAGGAGGCTGTCGAGAAACACGAAGCAGAATCCAGCAGGCTCATGGCTGAATTCCAGGAAGCGCTTTCCGTAGACGAAGATATTGCTGCGGTCCTCGTAGAAGAGGGCTTTACCTCGCTTGAAGAGATCGCCTACGTGCCGATTGAAGAGATGATTGCGATCGAAGGCTTCGACGAAGAAATCGTTGAGGAGCTCAGAAATCGCGCAAAAGACGCGCTCCTGACAAAGGCCATCGCGAGCGAAGAATTGCTGGGTGATCACAAGCCAGCCGACGATCTGCTTCTGATGGAAGGCATGCGCCGTGACCTGGCCTTTAAGCTCGCCAGTCACGAGGTGGTCACCATGGAAGACCTGGCTGAACTTGCAATACCTGATCTGCTCGATATCGCCGAGGAATTGAGCGAAGAAGAAGCTGCAAGTCTGATCATGACCGCGAGAGCACCGTGGTTCGTAGAGGAAGAATCCGTCGAGCAGGGTGGGTCATAGGAGAGAACATGTCCGACGTTACGGTTAAACAGTTAGCGGAAACAGTAGGTGCTTCCGTTGACCGCCTGCTCAACCAGATGCAGGAGGCGGGTCTCCCGCACTCAAAAGATGATGAGGCGGTATCAGAAGAGCAGAAGCAGACGCTGCTTGCGCACTTGAAGCGCAGCCACGGCTCCGAAGAAGCGTCGCCGCGCAAGATCACGTTGAAAAGAACATCGGTCGGGACACTGAAAACCGGTCAGGGTCGAACCGGGCGCAACGTTAAAGTTGAAGTCCGCAGAAAGCGTACCTACATCAAACGCAGTGAGCCGGAGGCAGAGTCTGCAGAAAGTGCAGCCGCGCCAGAAAAGGTTGTTTCGCAATCCGAGCTCGAAAGAGCACGTATCCATGATGAAGAGCAGAAGCGCCAGGCCGCTGAAGAGCAGGCACGCGCTGAAGTGGCTGCGCGCAAAGCCGAAGAAGATCAGCGTCGCGAAGAAGCCCGGCTGAAAGAAGAGCAGGAAAAAGCCGAGACCGCTCGCGCAACTGCAGAACAAAGCAAAGCCAATAAAGCACCGGTCAAGGCAGAAGAGGAAGATCCGGCTGCCAAAGTTCTGGAAGCCGCCGTAGACGCCCAGGTTAAAGAACTTGCGTCCGAACGCGGTGGCAAACGGGCGAAGGGTAAGACACACGAAAAAGGCCGCAGCGAAGAACCACATCGCGACGGCAAAGGTCGCCGCCATGAACTGTCGCTCAAGTCTGACCGGCGCGGTCGGCGCAAAGCAACACCACGGGTCCGCGTTGAGCAGCTTGGTGGTGAATTTGCACCGACAGGTTTCATTGCACGCGAAGTCGAGGTCGGTGATGTCATATCGGTGGGCGATCTGGCCCAACAGATGGCCATAAAGGCCGGTGAGGTCATCAAACAGCTGATGGGTCTTGGTGTGATGGCGACCATCAACCAGGTGGTTGATCAGGATACTGCGGTACTGGTTGTTAACGAGATGGGGCACAGGGTCAAGATTGTGCACGAGGATGCCATTGAGCAGGCCCTCGAAAAGTCACTGCAGGTCAAGGGTGAAGGCGAAAACCGGTCACCGGTAGTCACGGTGATGGGGCATGTCGATCACGGTAAGACGTCGCTCCTCGATTTCATCCGGAAGTCGAAGGTGGCGAGCGGCGAAGCAGGGGGAATTACCCAGCATATCGGCGCTTACTCGGTGGAAATGCCGAGCGGTCGGATCTGCTTTATAGACACACCGGGTCATGCGGCATTTACCGCAATGCGCGCACGCGGTGCGCGGGTGACGGATATTGTAATTCTGGTCGTGGCCGCAGATGACGGTGTCATGCCACAGACAGTGGAAGCCATACAGCATGCGAAGGCTGCAGGGGTTCCCATGATTGTTGCGATTAACAAGTGCGATCTGGAAGGCGCAGATCCGCAAAAAGTGACCAACGAACTGCTTGCCAACGAAGTTGTACCAGAAAAGCTTGGCGGTGACACACAGTTTATCGAGGTGTCCGCACACACGGGACAAGGCGTCGACGAGTTGCTTGAAGCGATACTGCTTCAGGCAGAGATCCTTGAACTTAAGGCGGTTAAAGATGCTGCCGGTCGTGGTGTGGTTATCGAGTCGAGGCTTGATCGCGGTCGAGGTCCGGTCACTACCGTTCTGATCCAGAACGGCACACTCAAGCTCGGTGACATGGTGATCGCTGGTGAGAATCATGGCCGGGTCCGCGCGATGTTGAATGATCGCGGAGAACCTGTGAAGACAGCAGGACCGTCAGAACCAGTGGAGATACTCGGTATCAACGGGACACCTGCCGCTGGCGATGATCTGTCTACGATCACAAACGAACGTGCCGCCCGTGAACTTGCCGATTTCCGACGCGGTAAAACACAGGATGCCCGGCACGAGTTGCAGCAGGCTGCGAAGCTCGAAAACATGTTTGCAAACATGGGTGACGGTCAGAAGCGCGTCTTGAAGATGGTTCTGAAAACCGATGTGCGTGGAAGTCTTGAGGCCATCACGCAGGCGCTCATTGCGATGGGGAACGACGAAGTGTCTGTGAACGTCCTTGGCCAGGGTGTCGGTGGCATAACCGAAACCGATGCCACCCTCGCACTGACCTATGGCGCCGCCGTTTTTGGATTTAATGTGCGCGCAGACAATCGAGCCAAGGCGATCCTCGAGCGGGAAGGTGTTGATTTACGTTACTACAGCGTTATTTACGAGCTGCTGGACGACGTGAAGGCAGCTCTCAGCGGCATGCTGGCGCCGGAGGTTCGCGAAGAAATCATCGGTGTTGCCGAGGTGCGGGACGTGTTCCGATCTCCGCGATACGGTCAGGTTGCCGGCTGCATGGTCCTCGAAGGTATGGTTTTGCGTAACAAGCCAATCAGAGTGTTACGGGACAACGTTGTTATCTTTCAAGGCGAACTCGAATCACTCCGGCGCTTCAAGGAAGACGTTGGCGAAGTCCGCAATGCGACCGAGTGCGGTATTGGTGTGCGCAACTACAACGACGTCCGCGAAGGCGATCTGATCGAAGTATTCGACACACGGGAAGTGGCGCGGGAGCTCGCGTGACTTTGATTTCAAATGCGTGAGTATGGGCGTGATCTTCGTGTTGCCGATTTCATTCGTGACGAAATTGCCGACATCATCATGCGCCGGGTCGCAGACCCGCGCGTGGGGATGATCAGCATCAATGATGTGCGCGTGAGCAAAGACCTGAGCTATGCAGACATCTACTTTTCTTCTGTGCAGGCCACAAGCACGGCCGATCGCGAAGAACTGGTTGAAGTGCTGAATAAGGCGGCCGGTTTTTTCCGTACCCAGCTCGCCAGCCGGCACACCATGCGCACAACACCGAAGCCAAGATTCCACTTTGACGACCTGTCTGAAAGCGGACCGAAACTGGAGGAATTGATCGACAGGGCAGTTCAGTCGGATCGCCGCCAGGATCAGGAAGTCTAGATGGGCCGCAGACGTAAAGGTCGTCCGGTCGACGGTGTGGTGGTCGTAGACAAGCCGCCAGGAATCAGCTCAAACGATGTGGTTCAGCGTGCCAAACGTCTGTTTGATGCTCAAAAGGTCGGCCACACCGGTAGCCTTGATCCGCTGGCGACAGGGGTGTTGCCACTGTGTTTTGGCGAGGCGACAAAGTTTTCACGCTATCTTTTGAATTCCGACAAAAAATACTGGGTCCGGATTCAACTCGGTGTGCGAACTGATACCGGTGATTCGGATGGCAAGGTTGTGGCGAGCGCCGATGCAACGAAAGTTACGCAGGCTGATCTTGAAGCTGTATTGTCTGCTTTTCGTGGCGAGATAGATCAGATTCCGTCGATGTTTTCGGCGATAAAGGTCAACGGTCAGCCGCTGTATAAGCTCGCGCGTCAGGGCATCGAAATTGAGAGGGAATCACGTCGGATTACAGTGTTCAGCAATGAATTGGTGACTTTCTGTGGCACCACCTTTGAGCTGCGAATTCACTGCAGCAAGGGAACCTATATTCGAACCATTGCCGAAGACATCGGTCAGGCACTGGGTTGTGGTGCGCATGTGAGCGCGCTTCGCAGGACCGCTGCCGGACCCTATGACGAAGATGACCTGATTACGCTCGATGAGTTAGCCAGTGAGCGCGAAAACGGTTCGCTGGATCGCTTTCTTCAGCCGATATCCAGCACTGTCCGGCAATGGCCGGTGGTTCAGCTGAGTGACAACACTGCTTACTACGTGCGCCAGGGCCAACCTGTCATCGTTGCGCACGCCCCCACCAGTGGCTGGGTGCAGTTAGAAGAAGGTACGGAACAACAAACCAGCCGTTTTTTAGGCGTAGGTGAAATACTGGATGATGGACGAGTCGCCCCGAGGCGGCTGGTCGCAAGCTGAGAGCACTGTAATTACGCGCGGTCATCTCAGATTTTTTTTTG
>JAQBYL010000032.1 GCA_027622495.1 Pseudomonadota bacterium | reverse complement strand
AAACCCCATCAACAGCGCACCGAACCAGATCCACCTGACAAACGGTTTGACATGAACGCGAACCGCCCAGGCACCGTCTTCAAGCGGTTCACCGAGGGAGACATAAATGTCGCGCAGAAAACCGGCATCGATGGCGGCTTCGGTCATACGGCTGCCGGAAGCCCGATAGATGCGTTTTTGTGGATTCAAGGCGTAGCGACGATTGCCCTCCAGCACCTCAAAGCGGCCTTCATCCGCGATGTAGTTTGGTCCGGCAACCTGCCGTGTCCTTTCGAAGGTGAAGACCACACCTTCAAGCGTAACGCTCTGACCCGGGACCATGCGTAAATCCTTCTCGGCAGACAGATCGTGAGTCAGCGCCACGCCCATGAGGGTGACGGCAAAGCCCACGTGAGCACACCACATCCCCCAGTACGCGAGCGGCACCCGGGCGATCCCCGGCTTGAGGCGTTTGGGTAGATCCAGCAGGTGGCCGCCGATGATCCAGACCCCGCCAAACACCGCAATGACCACACCGCTCGACAATTCACCGCGCAACAGCAGTGGCAGACCCAGGCCCAGCGCCAGGGCTGTGGGGAACATCCATTTGATCGAACCGAGCAGAGTCGCAAGGCCTGTACGTTTCCAATTGAGCAGGGGTGCGAGACCCAGGAATGCACCGAGGCCAAGCATCAGCGGAACGAAGAACCGGTTGAACCACGGTGGGCCGATAGAGATCTTGTCGCCACCGGACAATGCCTCATAGGCGAGCGGATAGAGCGTACCGAGCAGCACCATGGCCATAGCCACCACCAGCAGCAGATTGTTTACCAGCAATGCCGTCTCACGACTCACGATGGTGTAGCGAACGGGGGAATCGATAGCAGATGCGCGGATCGCATACAGCGTCAACGAGCCGCCAACCACAACGCCGAGAAAGGCAAGAATGAACATGCCGCGCAACGGATCCACCGCGAATGCATGCACAGAAGTGAGCACGCCGGACCGGACGATGAAGGCGCCGATGAGCGAAAGCGAAAACGCCAGAAGAGCCAGCAGTAAGGTCCAGTTCTTGAAGGTGCCGCGTTTTTCGGTGGCTGCCAGCGAGTGAATCAGCGCAGTTCCCGCAAGCCAGGGCATGAAGGAGGCATTTTCCACTGGATCCCAGAACCACCAGCCGCCCCAGCCAAGTTCGTAGTAGGCCCACCAGCTGCCCAGAGCAATACCAACCGTCAGGAATGCCCAGGCGACATTGGTCCAGGTCCGCGACCAGCGTGCCCAGGCACTGTCGACGTTGCCGCCGATCAGCGCGGCAACCGCAAACGCAAACGCAACCGAAAAGCCAACGTAACCGGCGTATAGAACCGGTGGGTGCACGATCAGACCGAAATCCTGGAGCAAGGGGTTGAGATCACTCCCATCCAGAGGCGTCAGCGGGATCAGACGGTCAAACGGATTGCTGGTAAACAGCAGAAACGCAAGGAAACCGAGATTCAACAGACCCAGTACACCCAGCACCCGGGCATGCATACCAAGGGGCAGCGCATGGCAGCGCAGCGCAACAGCGCTCATCCACAGGCACATGATCAGGACCCACAGCAGAAACGATCCCTCGTGGGCTCCCCAGATGGCACTCAACTTGTACGGTGCAGGCAGCAGACTGTTGGAATTGTTGGCGACATAGGCAATGGAAAAATCATCGGTCACAAAGCCCCAGGCCAGGGCTGCGAACGCTGCCGCCACCAGCAGAGTCTGTGCAAACACCATATTGATCGTACCCAGCATCCAGCTGCGTCGCCCGATGTGTGCACCGGCAAGGCCATACCAGGCAATCGTCCCACTCAGGCAAAAGGCCAGCAGCAGAGCGAAGTGGCCGAGTTCGGGGATCACTCTTTTTGCCCCTCATGCAGACCGGCCAGTTCCGGAGGCATATAGTTTTCGTCGTGTTTGGCCAGCACTCTGGTTGCACGGAACCCACCGCTTTCTTCGAGTTGACCGTGCACGAGCACCCCTTGGCCTTCACGGAACAGATCCGGCAGGATGCCGCTGTAGAACACTTTGAACTCAGACCCTTTGTAGTCGGTGAGCTCAAACTGAACATCCAATTCTTCACCGGTGCGCATCACGCTGCCATCTTTGACCATCCCGCCGGCGCGGATGTTGACGTTGATCGGCGCTTCACCACCCACGACCGCTTCGGGTGGGTAGAACACATTCAGATCTTCGTTTGCCGCAACCAGCATCAGCGCGACGGCAACAGTTGCGCCGGTCAGCAGAAAGATCACGGTAAACAGGCGGCTTTTTCGTTTTGGATTCATACTTTACTCTGACGCTTCAAGCCCATTTTCAGTTCCTTGCGCACCCGCTGGCCGCTGGCCCGGGTACTCAGCCACAAGGCGACAACCACTGCAATCGTTGATCCGTAGGCGAGCCACACGTACAGCCCGTGGCCGCCCATGTGAACGAACTCGGCAAAACTCATGCGGGTTCACCCATCAGTTCTTCGCGCACCCAGCTGGTGTTGCATTCACGCCGCAGAATCTCGGTGCGCAGGCTCGATATCACCACCGCACCCATCAGGCAGTACACACCAATCACATTAACCAGCAGCGGCAACCACATTTCTGCCGGCATGGAAGGAGCTTCGGTAAGCGTAAAGGTCGCCGGTTGATGCAGCGTCAGCCACCAGTCCACCGAGTACTTGATGATCGGGATGTTGATCACTCCCACCAGCGCAAGCAGCGCACAGGCCCGGCCGGCAGATTCTGCACGGGGGATCGCCTGGCGCAACGCGTATAAACCGAAGTACAAAAACAGCAGCACCAGCATCGAGGTGGTACGCGCATCCCATTCCCACCAGGTGCCCCAGGTTGGCGCACCCCAGACCGAGCCGGTAAACAGACCCAGCGCAGTCATCACCATACCGAACGGAACCGTCACCTTGACCACCATATCGGCGAGCTTCATGCGCCAGACCAGAAACAGAAAACCGGCGACCCCCATCATGATGTAGGCGCTCTGGCAGACCAATGCAGTCGGTACATGAACATAAATAATGCGAAAACTGTTGCCCTGCTGGTAGTCGGGTGGAGCAATAATGAGCCCCCACAAGGTGCCGGTAATCAACAGCAGGGCAGCAGCGACACCGAGGCCGGTACCCCACGGACCCATCATCTGATAAAACCAGCGTGGCGAGCCAAGCCGGTGCCATAGTTCTTTGATCGTCAAGTCTGTTCCACGCTGATCGCCAGGGCTTGCGTAACCGCAAACGGTGCCAGTGTCAGGGCGAGGACTGCAATCGCCCCGAGCCAGTAGAGTTGCGCGGTGACAGCCAGGCCATCGCCGGCCAGATAAGCAGCGCTGACGCCAAAGATCAGCACCGGCAGATACAACGGTAGCACCACCAGCGCCAGCAGCACACCCCCGCTTCTCAAGCCCACCGTCAGCGCCGCCCCGATGGCACCGATCAGGCTCAAACTCGGTGTTCCGAGGATGAGGGTCAACATGAGGATCCAGGTCTGATCCAGCGTCAGGTTCATCACCAGGGCGCTTAAGGGTGTGAGAAGGGTCATCATCACGCCGGTAAAACACCAGTGCACGATGACCTTGCCGAGCACCGGCACGAACACCGGCTGCGCGAGCAGCAGCAACTGTTCCAGTGTGCCGTCCGCATGATCTCTTTTGAACAATGTGTCTAACGAAAGCAGATTCGCCAGCAGAACCAGCACCCAGATGACCGCCGGACCGATCTCTGCCAGACCCTCCCGCTCACCGCCTGTGCCAATGGCGAAGAGACTGATGCCGAGAAAGAAAAACATCAGCGGATTTGCCACATCGATGGGCGCGCGCGCGATTGTCCGCCATTCTCTGACCACCTGGCTGATCACCTGGCCGGCTATAGCGCTGCGCATGATTCAGCCGCCACCCAGAACGATCGAGCGGGTCGCGATCTCACCCAGGGGCTGATGGGTTGCACAGAACACAGCTCCATTGGCGGCACAATGTTCGTTGAGCAGATCATTGATCAGCGCCTGGCCTTGTGTATCCAGCGCGTTGAGCGGTTCATCGAGCAACCACAGCGGACGATCAACAAGCAGCAGAACGGCCAGGCCTGCCCTGCGCTGCTGACCCTGAGACAGGCGCTGGCAGGCCGAATCTTCAAAGCCGTAAAGACCAACCCTTTGCAGCACCGCATCGATACCAGTCACACCCACGCCGGTAATGCCCGCATACCACTGCAGGTTTTCACGCGGGGTAAGCAGCACGTTGAGACCATTTCGATGCCCCACGTACATCGACGCGGCTACACTGACCTCACCTTCAACGTCCGGATACAACCCAGCCAGCGCGCGCAAAAGTGTCGACTTGCCACTTCCGTTAGGACCCAGCAGTTCGACGCATTCGCCGGCTCCCACACTGAAGGACAGGTCCTTAAACAACACCCGCATGTCGCGTTCGCAGCGCAGTTTGTTGGCAGACAGAAGGGGGGGCGTACTCACTGGTCTTCAGGCAGGCTCATGCCCGTGCTCACACGCTCTTGACGACGTAACAGGGTTTGTATGCGCCGCTCAGCTTCATTCTACCTTGCGCGCTGAAGCCTCTTAACAGGTCATCCAACGCTGTAACCAGATGCTTGTCACTGACGATCTCGAACGGGCCGTGACGCTTGATCATTCTGATCCCGTGGTCTTTCACGTTGCCTGTCACTATGGCGGAAAATGCGCGTCGCAGATCAACCAGCAGTTCGTTCACAGGGCGATCTTTTGACAGACGCAAACCAGCAACGCTTTCATGATTGACCTCAAACGGCATCTGGTGAGCAATCGGTACATTGAGCAGCCAGTTAAAATAGAAGGCGTCTTCATCACGCACGCGCTGTCGGGTTACTTGGCGTATCTGCCGGCTCATCCGTTGCCCTACCGCGCCCGCATCCCCGACGATGATTTCGTAAAGGCCATCGGCTGCCTTGCCCAGCACCGTCCGCAGAAACCGATCGAGGCTCGCAAAGTAGTCACGACAGTGTGACGGGCCGGCAAACACCACCGGCAGGATCTGGTCGCGATTCCCCGGATCAGTCATCACACCCAGCAGGTACAGAATCTCTTCTACGGTGCCGGCACCACCAGGAAAAACAATGATCCCGTGCGCCAGGCGCACAAATGCTTCAAGCCGTTTTTCAATGTCTGGCAGAACCACCAGATCACTGACCATCGGATTTGGTGGTTCGGCAGCAATAATCCCCGGTTCCGACAGGCCGATATATCGCGCATCTTTTGTACGTTGTTTGGCATGCCCCACAGACGCACCCTTCATCGGCCCTTTCATGGCGCCCGGGCCACATCCCGTTGCAATGTCAAAACCACGAAGACCCAGGTGGTATCCCACCTCTTTGGTGAACTCGTACTCCGGACGCGAGATCGAGTGCCCGCCCCAGCACACGACGGTTTTAGGCAACAGACCCGGATGCAGAACATGTGCATGCTTGAGGATGTGAAAGACCGCATCGGTAATCCCGGTTGAGTCGTTCAGATCAAACCGCCGGCTATCGAATATCTCGGTGCCGATGTAGACGATGTCACGCAGCACCGCAAACAGATTCTGCCGCACCCCTTCGATCATTCTGCCTTCAACAAAGGCACTTTGCGGTGCGTTGTTGATCTCAAGTGTCAACCCACGTGTGCGTTGCCGTATGTTGATCGAGAAATCCCGATAGTGGTCAAAGATCGCTTCGGCGTCGTCTGATTCCTCACCGGTGTTGAGCACGGCAAGAGCGCATCGGCGAAACAGATCAAACAGCTGCCGCTGTTGAGCGGAATCACCAACTGCGGCGACTTCTTTCTGTGACAACAGCTCGAGCGTGCCGCGGGGCCCGACATGCGTGCTGACTTTCACTTCGCTGTTCACGCGGCCTGCAGCCGTTCAACCAGCATGCCCGCTGATATTGCGTGCACCCATTGGTTAAAGATCAACAGATATACCACCGTAGAACTGCCTCGGCATGGCCGGAAAGTAGCGGTAGTTGCCGAACGCGAAGTCTCCTCGGTCGGCGTATTTTTCGTCTGTAAGGTTCAGCACTCTGACAAACAGCTCGACGTTGTCTTGCAAGCGATACCCGCCACGCCAGTTGAACACCAGATGGCCTTCATATTCGGCGGTATTTGCAGCATTGACATAGTGTTTGCCCAGATAGCTGACTTCGATCTCTGATCGCCACTTTTCACCGGGTGAATAAAACCAGCGCGCGCTGCCGATCCACTTCGGCGCGGTATCCACGTAGTTGCCTTTGCGAATGATCTCACCGCCACTGGCATTGCGATCAAAATCATACTTGTGTTCCGCGTAGGTACCGGTCAGATCGAACAGATGATCGCCAACAGGATAGGTCAACTTGAACTCCACGCCCGCCCCTTTGGTCTCACCGTTGCTCACGTTGAAACCATTGGCATCACGCAGGATGAAGTTGCGTGTACGCTCTGCAAACGCGGCAACCGAATAGATCTGACCCTTGATACCGATTTCGAGTGATGTGAGGCGCTCGGTGTCGAGATCTGCGGTCGTCTGTCCGTTCTGCAGACGATACAGTTCGGTAGTCTGGGGGGGTCGAAAACCGGTAGAAACCGTCGTATAAGCAGTCGCGGTACCGATCTCCTGCTCCAGACCCAACCGCCCCGCGACCTCGGTAAATCGATCTGATCGACTGGCCGGGCGCGTGTACAGGCAGCCGCCAAACCCACAGGGTGTGCCATCGTCTTTGGTGTTCCCCACCAGGTGATTGTTGTCGTAGTCGTAATCAAGTGTTTCCACACGCAGGCTGTGGACCAGTCTTGTGGCGTTTGTGAACGACCAGGTCAGATCATAAAACACAGCCCCCATCAGGCTGTCGACGTCATAGTCATAGTGCAGACCAGCAGGTCGGGTGGCCTGCAGGAAGGCCGAACCCGTGGTGGGACCTTCCTGAAATTCAACCAGTGATCCACTCATGTATTCGAGCTGTGCCCCTGCATTGCCGTCGAGCTGGTCGCTGCCGAACTCATAGTTAACAATTCCCCCGACACTGGTCTGTTCGTTGGTTTCGAGCGGCTGGCCGGGCAAAAAGTGCTGCAGGAATTCCATGCGCGAACGCCGCACATAAGGGGTGATCTGCCACGCTTCCTGGTTCCAGTGGCTGGCTGCACGCAACGACCACGCATCGCGGTAAGCCTCAGGGTTGGGGTTGGTTTTTCGCAGACGATCATCTTCGTAGGCTTTGTAGCCTAAGACGAAGCCGCCGGTTTCCTGATTCAGGTTGGTCCCGGTAAGCGTGTTGCGGACGTCCCAGCCGCCAACCGAAATTTCATGAACCACCGACAGTTTCTGTTGTTCGTAGCTGGTGTCGTCACGATAGCCACCGGTATCGGTGATATTAAAACTCACACCTAGACGTTGGTCTGAAGTGTCGCCAACGTCGCCGCCATAGGCACCACGGAACTGTAAGTAGTCGTAGGATCCACCTTCAATGCTGAAGCCCCGGTTGTCCACCGCCGGGGTCAGAACATTGATGGTGCCATGCACCGCGTTCCCACCAAGCACGGCACTCGACGGGCCGCGCCAGACTTCGATCCCACGGGCCTGCTCGCTGTTCACTTCGAAAAGGCCGTTCACATTGCAGAACCCGGCAGGTCTAACCGGTACGGCATCTTCCATGAAAAGAAACTCGCCACAGCTGCCCGCCCCGGTGAGGACCGCAGAACGGATGGCAGTGAGGTGTTCCTGGCCAGAACCGCGCGATATCCAGACCCCGGGTATCCGCACCAGCGTTTCGGTAATGTGGGTGGCGCCGATCTGACGGATCACCTCCTCGTCGATGGTATCCATGCTGCCCGCTGTGCCGAGGGTCTGCACCAGTGATTCATCGCCCACCACCAGGATCTCTTCAACCGGTCGCTCTTCGGCTGCCGCCGTACTGAAAACACCGGCCACCAGCACGGCGCAGAGCGGGGCCAGGACCCATATCGGTTTATGAGCGCGGGGCGCGAAAGCCGCCACTTTATTTTTCATTCTGTATTGCTCCGACGCTTGAATAGGTAGAGACGCAATAGGGCACAAGGACGGTGAGACCGATCTTCAGGATCCGCTCAAATGTCCACTCACCAGCAAGGATGGCATCACCGTGGTTGATCATGACAAGCAGAACCCCGACAATCACTGCCGTCTTCAGGGCTCGTGTAACCACATCCCGGCGAGACGCGATGGTGAAGAACAAGAGCTGCCTCCAAATGGCGCCGACCATACCCAATGCAGCCCCCTGGCCGCAAGTCAAGTCTACCGTGTGAAGGCCTCGGACCCGGGCGATGCGGTTTCACGGCGCAGCTGCGAACGCGCCTTCGCAAGGAAACGCCTCGCACCGTCCTGATCGATTTTCAGCCGCATCTTCAGGTAAGGCCCCTGAGCGGTGTAGTCCGCGGCAACGAAGTCGTCGTCTTCAAACCCGGTGAAGTTGTATCCCAGGCTGACCCACATGTTGTCGAACAGCGTGCGCCCCACAGAAAAACCCAGGGAATCGCGCATCTGGCCATTGTTGTGCGAGTACAACAGGGCACCGTTGAGCGACCAGTCCCACTTGTCCATAAAGCCGCGACGGTACTCCAGGCCATAAAGCCCGGTAGATCCGCTGTATTCATCACCATCGATCTGCTCGATGACGTACTTGAAACCAAACTGCAGGCTCAATTGCGAACGTTCGTCGGGCTGCCAGTTGGCATTGAAATTGTTCACGAGCTTACGCGCGCGGGTATTGAAGGTGGCATCGCGGAAGTCGTCGAATGTAAGGTCCATGCGGTTTAAGAACACCCACTCATCGTGCATCGGCCGCCAGG
This sequence comes from Pseudomonadota bacterium, assembly GCA_027622495.1. Lineage (GTDB taxonomy): Bacteria > Pseudomonadota > Gammaproteobacteria > Pseudomonadales > Azotimanducaceae > JAQBYL01. The sequence continues at coordinate 7,970 of JAQBYL010000032.1, read as the reverse complement.
CGATACCCCAGCGGCCTTCGCTGAATTTGCGTTCGCCGCCATCGCGGTTTTTCTCATCCAGAATCGATGCGCTACCCGACATCACCCGACCTTCGGCAAGCTGGTAGCTGGCACCGAGCAGGAGGTTGGTCTTGTCGCTCTGATCACCTTGATGCATTTCCAGCCTGGAGGTGACGTCCCACTGCTCGCGCCGGTAGCCCAGACCCACAAAAAACGCACTGAAGTCGTCATCAAAACTGCCCGATGTGGGCGGTAGCGGGCTGATCGGCGCACCGCCAACCGTGTCATCTGACAGGGTCTTCACCCGGTCCACACCAAAATCCGCAAGCCACTCATCATTGATCCGCCACTGCTGCGCAAGTCCCGTGGTGGCGAACACCCGTTCACCGTTTTCGGTCAGATCACGCTGCACGCTGGTGTGAATGTCAGCACCCGACCACGGCTTTGACTTGAACCCGAAGCGGGTGTCTTGTGTGTCACGATCCTGGCCCCAGGTGAGTTCCTGATCGACAAAGAAACTGAGCGAACCACTCAGCTGATACTGGGCACCGAAAACGGCCCGGGATGGATAGTCAACGCTGCGCGACCCACCACTGGACAAATCCAGTTCACTGTTGGCTGTAAGAGTTACCCGATTATCAAACAGGCCATGGGTGGCGCCGAGGGTAAGCTGGTCGGTCTGAACTGAATCACCGGTGCTGGTTGTTTCCCGGATTGTCTGCACACCACCGGTAAGCAGGCTCTGACCGAGCCGATATTCAACCTTGGACAAAAGCACGTTGCGTTCGGCCGAGTCCTGCAGGTTTGCCTGCTGAAAGCTTTCTGCACGCAGCATCAGTGTGTCCGATATCCGATACTCTCCGTCAACACCGATCTGGCGGGTACCCGTGGCAAAGGCACTCTGCTGACCCAGACCAAAGTCCGCATCCTGCGCACGGGCGTACATCCGACCGGCAAGATCTGCATCTCTGCGTTCGAGTTCCACAAGGTAGGCTGACCCTGTCCCGTGCAGGTCAGTGCTGGTTTGAGCAGCCTCGACTTTTACCTTCAGGCCCGGCTTGAACTCCCAATAAAGGTCCGCACCTGCAAGACTGCCGCCCTGGCCCTGGGTACCGTCGTTAACATAAGTCAGCGCCGCTTCACTGTCGTTGCCCGGCAACTGGTAGGCAACGCGCACCCCCGCCACCACGTCTGTGGCAAGGCCTTCCTGCTCAACTTCGTATTCGGCCTCAATAAAAACCGGATTGAACTGGTTGTCCTGGCTGAAGATCGGTTGTTTGAAGATCAGCGTACCCGCAGCGTAGTCGATGGTGTAGTCGAGGTATCGGGTCAGGGTGACACGCTCGAGCACCTGTTCCATATGAAAGCGATCACGGGTTGTTATCGAGATCCGTTCGCTGTTGCCGAGAACGTACTGGCTCGACAGACGATAGATGCCTGATGTGCCGTCACCACGGATCTCGTCGCGAACGAAACCCTGTGTGGTTTCGCTGGCAAATACGCTGGCGTGAACCTGCTCACCATAGTAGCTGCTCTTTAAACCATTCATGGTGCGTTCGTAACGGGTGAACTCAGTGCGATCAAAGCCGGTGTCGAAGTCGCCAAACATCGCTTCAAACTCGGTCCGCTCGACTTTCAGATACAGCTTGCGGACACTCTCCGCGTCGTAGCGCTGATCACTTCCGTCCCCGTACAGGGTGTAGAACCGATTTGGATCGATCTGCTGTCGCAGGGTGTCCTCGGTGTTCTTGTCGGTGTCGTAAGCGGCGGTTACGAGCCAGCTGCCTTTGACCATGCCTTTAGAGTAAAACGCGACCCGGCCATTGGTGAGCATTTCGTCTTCGTACCCGGCATCATCCAGGGTGTGCTGATCCCCTGACAGCTGGTTATAGCCAATGCTGCCTTCTGCGAGTCCCACCAGGATCCACTCCCGCACACCGGCCTGCAGACGTGCACGCAGGGTTTCGACCCGATGCCGGTCGAACTCAAATCTCAAGATGACCTCACCAGACACGGTGGTCGGTTCAAGCTGTATGTAGGCAATCCCGTCCTTCATCACCTGGTAGCGCTGAAAACCAAGATGCGTGGTGCCTTCAAGCGAGGTCAGGTGTTTAGCCTTGTTATAAGCAGTGAAGTCGCCTTCCAGGCCGAACTCACCACTCAAACCGGGCCGCACCGGATAGCCTTCACGATCAAAAAACCGGACTGCCAGAACTGGCGGGTCGATCCCGTTGGATACCAGGTAAGACTTGTCCCGCACCAGTTCTGCGCGGATGGGCGCGCCACCGAAGTGCACATTGCGGGTGAGTATCTGCAGAATTTCACCGTCGTCGTTCTTGATCAGGACCTTGATTTCGCTGTTGGTTTCGCTGATCGAGACGTTGTCCCAGACACTGAGTGCAACACCGCGCTTGCGGTCCATGCGGGTGCCCTCGAAGGTCATCGGGTTCACCAGTACGCCATCGACGAGCACATCCAGGCGCAGACCAGCCTGGTGTTTGACGATCACCGGCACCGCAGGCAGGCGCGGATTGTGTCGCTCCGGCGGCCACAAAAGCTCTGTCTCGCTGTTCTGCCGTGCCATCCAGGCGAAATCGAACGCCGGTGGTGCACCATCATCGATTTCCGGCAGAACATAGGGTGCAATACGCGCTTCAGGTTCCGGTGCTGCGAATTCGATGCTGGCAACAGTGCTCTGCGCGATCTGCGTGTCACGGGCCTGTTCCGACTGTGAAGGTGCCACCTGCGCTGTGAGCGTATTGATCGCAACCGGCGTTCGAGATCTGCCGGCTGGGCCGTTGAACAGGGTCAGTGCTCTGGAGGTAACATCGCCCGCCACCGCCTTGTTCTGCACCCGGAAGCTGATCTCCCGGTCAAATGGTGTGGCCACATCGTCCAGCCGATAGGTTAGCGCACCGAGATCCACACCGGTGGGATCGCTCATCGGTTCACCGTCTATGGCTGAACTTCCTGATACGTACAACAGACCATCGGCCAGTGAAATCGTGGCCATCACGCCGGTGACCTCCATTGGCGTGGACTGCAGGCGATAGCGATATGTGATCTCGTCGCCTGCACGTCGCGAATTCAACTGGGCAGAGAACAGATCCACCGGCTGATCGATCTGATCCAGTGCAAAGTCCGCCCACCACAGAGTTCCTGCCTGAACATCCACAAAACGCGATTTAGCTGACGCCCCAAATGCACCATTCACCGGCGCGCGCAGCTCATATCCCGGAGGCAGCGTTTCGGTGTCCACCTGCACCACGTGGGTCCCCGGTTCTACACCCTCGACGTGGTACTTGCCCTGTGCGTCTGTCACGACATAGGTGCCGTTTTCCATCCAGACACGCACGCCGGCTAAACCGAGGGTCTCACCAGCGCTTGTGGTGCCGGTGACCTCACCAACAATGATCGCCTTGCTCTGCAGCAGATCTTCGCGGACGGTAACGTCGGCAAACGCGGTTCGACTGCCTTCGAACCCATCCCCCGCAACAGATACCTGATTGCGGGCACGGCCCAGATCGGATCCAGCAGTAATTTCCACCACATAGCGAAGCTCAAGGTCAGATCCTGTATCGAGTTCCGGATGGGTAAATAACAGCGTTCTGCCATCTTCACTTATGACCGGATCAGCGCTCACCTCGGCATTGCTTCGAGCCGAACCATTCTGATAGCGAAACCCCAGTGGCAGACGGTCACTGACAACCAGATCGGAAACCGTACCAGACCCTTCCGGGTTCTGAACCAGGATCCGGTACTGCACGAAGTCCCCAACACCGGCGATGTCTTTACTGGCCTGTTTGCTGATGAACACATCAGCGGCGATCGGGTCCACCGGCAGATCATGCGCCAGTTCAACGCCCGCGATCTGGGTGAATGGCTGACCGCGCGAGGCATCACTCAGGTTGAACGGGCCGTTCGGCAGACCGTTCAGATCCGCATCATCGGCAACACTGGGGAAGATATAGGTTACAGGCGGTTCAACAGCCAGCCGATAGTCACCGGCCGAAACGACCGGAAAGCGATAACTGCCTGGTGCAAACACATGGGTGTTTCCTGCCCCGTCCGTAACCGTTGCACCACTTGTCAGCGTCGCTGGAAAAGACGTCGTGCCATCGTCCGCAAAAACCAGACCGTCTGCAGGAAGATTGGTTGCAACGTTGATCAGCGTGATCCGGGCACCATCAATCGGGTTACCAGACACACTGCTGAAGACCATCGAAAAAGGATCGATGACCACACTGGTCTCGGCCAGATCAGAACTGTCGAGCGGATCCTGATAGCTGATCAGGACCACGCTCCCGGCTTGTGCATTCAACCGGCAGTCATTCACAACGGCAGTAGTGCCGATTGCGGTCTGAATAAACCCGGCGAATACACCGGTACTGTTGCCGGTCTCGGTAAGACGAATGAGTTCCATGTCCGGCTGGCCGGGAATTGTGATGTTCACATCCAGGGTATCGGGTGCAAATGCATCGAGGTTCTGATCGTTGTCATCCACCATCACAAAGATCGGATCACCACTTGAAAAACGCGAGGCCTGCGTCACAGCAACCGCACCTGGCAGGCTGATCACACTACCCTCACGGGTCACTGCGTTCCCGGCTGGCAGGTAACCGGAACCGTCAAAACACATCGTCGAGGAGACCGGTGCAGGCGCGGATCCCGGGGTGTATTCATGCGCAGAAATCAACGCATCTGTTGGCGTAACGGGCAACAGGTCGAGGGGTATGTCCACTCTGAACGCCGGACCAACAGGAACGGCAAACGTCTGCCCCCGTGATCCCGGACCCAGGTCATAGGGCGCACCCGGCAGTGTCTGGATGACCGCATCACTCATCGATGTCGGAAAAACAAAACGCCGCGGTGGTGTGACCTGCAGCAGGTAGCTCCCGGCAGCAACAAACGGAAAGCGGTAGCTGCCGGGATCCTGCTGATACAGCGCCCCGTCACTATCAACTACCGATCCGCCGGTTAGCATACTGGATGGGTGAATGGCTAACCCATCGTCTCCGAACACCACCGCCTCCGCCCCAGTGCCTGCATTGATCAGGGTTACCTGTACATCGTCTACCGGTCGGCCGGAGGTAGTGTCAAAGGCCAGACCGAAAGGATCAACCAGCGCGCTGGTTGCCGATATATCGGACACATCCCTCGGATCTGTATAGGTCGCGGTCAATACGGTGTTAACGCTGCTGTCGAGCAGGCAATCGCCAACCGCAACCGGGCCTGATCTCGTCTGCAGGTAACCGACAAATACACCTGTGGTCACGCCGGTTTCTGCAAGGCGGACCACCTCGCGGTCACCGGTGTCGCTGGTGATCACCACATCGATCAGGTCGCTGCCAAGCGGGTCCGCATCGGCATCGCGATCCACCACTTCAAAAAACAGGACTTCACCTGACTTGTAACTTGCAGCACCCAGCAGAGCCACGCTACCCGGCAGCCCGATGCCCGTTCCATCCACGTGGGTTACTGCAGGGATGGCGCCGAACACGCCGCCAACCTCACACTGCGCGGCAGCCACATTCACGCCACTACCCACACCGGGGGCATACTGGAGCAGGCGAATCTGCGATGGTGTGCTTGCGCCTGAGCCAGTGATAACAATAGTTTCAACGTAAGTCAGACCGCCACTGTCGGTGACGGTGATCTCCAGGCTGACGCTTTCACCGTCGCTCATGGTGTCGCCATCCTGGAGCTTTAACGAACCATTCACCACTTCGAAACGGGGATCATTGAAGCTGTAGGTGTGAGTGTCCGAAACATCAGGATCGAGGGTCGTGATTGTACCGACCACGCCGCCAGGTAGGGCGGCAGGGACAATGGAGTCGTCCAGCACTATATCGGTGGGCGTTTCGTTTAAGTCGAGCACCGTTATGATAAGCGTGGTTATGTGCGATGCTGAATCTGCATCTGTCACCGTTATTTCAACACTAACCAGCGGCTCGGTTTCGAAATCGAAGGTCTCACCAGCACGCAGCTTAAGTTGATCGCCAATGATTTCGAACCGCGGGTCTGTGGTTGTATAAGTGTGCGTATCTCCCGGATCTGAATCGATCGCACTGAGCCCACCGATTACTACACCATCGGTGTTTTCATTGGCACTGGCAGGAGAAAGCTGCACCCCGGAAGGGGGGCTGTTACCTGATCCTGCATCGGTGATCACGATTTCGGTATCGCTGACCTGATGACTCAACCCGGCAATTTCGTAGGTCGCCATCGCCGTATTGGCGATTGGCGTATTCGGAGGGATCGACCAGCCCCGGGACGACATAAGCATGATGAGCAGTGTCAGCAGAACACCGCCCATAAACGCATACAACGGGCGGTGCATGCGCACCGCCCGCCGGCGTCGTTCGCTGTGAACCGCGCTAAGCGGCATCACGTCCAGGACTACCTAGCGTTTGTCAGTAAGCATTTAGGTATTGTCGATAGTGACGAAGTACACAACGAACCCCTGATCACCGGGTCCGCAGTTGCCTACGTCGCCGCTTATTTCAGGATTGGTGGTAGTCGTGTCCGTCCCTATCTCGACGTCCGAATGCCAATCAGGAGCGGATGCCGGCACGCTACAAGCCGTGTGAGAAACGGCATCCAGATCGGTAACCCCTGACAGATCGAACGCGGTCGGCACACCATCAACGTCGAATGTCACCGAATTGGGGATGACGATCGCTGTGGCAGGATTGGCCTGATCACCTTCATCTACAACCTCGGGGGCGCCATCGGGGATGTCATCACTGATGGTCACGGCATTCGCAGTCAAAACCGCATTGCTGTTGACCACACCGATTACGTACATCAGCACCGCACCCGGTATGGATTTCGGGTTGGTTCCGCTGGCTGTGTCACGGTCAGCGTAGGCATTCCCCAGGATCGGGTCATACAGCACTTGCACGTACTTGGCGATATCCAGCGCGATACCGGTGACGAAGCCACCTGAATCTGACGCCTGACCGTCTGACGCCTGATCAGGATTAACGATGCCGGCAAAGCCAGGGAAAAAGTCACCCTGTTCATCTTCGGCGTTGGCAGAGCCTGCGTCGGCGAACACAACATCCAGACCAGCAATCTCGTTCAGATTGTCATCCGCAGTTGCACCCGATCCGGGCGAAATGTTTCCGCTGTCATCTGCGTCGATGACCACCGTACCATTCGCAACCGCTGCGACCAGCGTGTACGCCGCATACTCATCGGCCCCGACAGCAGAGTCGATATCGATTGCAACCACAATGCGGATGGTTGAATCCGCTGCGAGCGTCGATCCCATGGTGTCGGTGACGCGATAGTGACCACCGACCGGGACGATCACCGTGTCACCAGCGTCGTAAACGTTGTTCGTGTTTACATCGATGGCGACTACGATGGCATCTTCATCGAAAGCTGTCGTCCCAACGGCCGAAAACCCGGTGACCTGTGTCCCGTCCTGATCGATCAGGCCGAGCACGATATCAACCGCGTCATTGCTGTTGTTGTAGACAGTGAAGTTCATCGCCGGCAAGGTGTTAGCGCCGATCGGAGATGTGACCTGGCCGGGGACAGCTGTCACCCAGTCTGAATCATCGTTGGTGACATCCACGACTAACTTCCGGTCAACCCGGAAATCGGTGGACGTGGTTGTGCTCTGATTTACCGCATTGACGGTATATGACAAAGACACATCGTTAGTGATCAGAATATCTGCCTCAGTACCAAGCGCCAACGCGGCGTTGCTCTTAAACAGACACATCATCACGACGAGGGTGGTGAGGTATATGCGTTTTGAGTGCATTAGTTACTTCCTATTTTACTGACATATGCACCCCCCGAATGGCAAACAAGCACTATGCTGTGCTTTTGTGTCTGCACTGGTTTCCTGTAGACATCACCACGCCCTCACCCGATGTGTTTTGAACAACACAACGTGATGGTGCGGGTTGACGTCGCCTTTGTGGTTCACTTCAAACGAACGTTGAACGTCACAT
>JAQBYL010000533.1 GCA_027622495.1 Pseudomonadota bacterium | reverse complement strand
AGATCACGTCGACATTCCACCAGGCTTTTTTCATCCCCGGGCTGATTACCTGCTTCGCGTTCGCGGCGACAGCATGATTGATGTGGGCATTCTTGATGGCGATCTGATCGCGGTACACAAAGCCGATGATGCGCAGAACGGGCAGATCGTGGTCGCCCGGATTGATGATGAGGTTCCCGTTAAGCGTTTTCAGCGTACCCGACAGCGTGGCCGGGTCAGGTTGATCGCCGAAAATCCTGCCTACGCACCCATCGAAGTGGACCTCAAGAGCCAGTCGTTCTCGATCGAAGGTTTGAGCGTCGGGGTGATCCGGCAGACCTAGTCGTTCTTCGACCCTTTCTCAGAAGCCTCTTTACTGGCGCTGGTTTTTTTACCAGCGCTTTTGCGTGCACCCGTCTTGCGTGCGGCCGCCTTCCGTTTTGCAGCCGGTTTTTTGGTGGCTGCCGGCTGATCCTCTATGTGCCAGCGACCGTCACGGTAAAAAGCCCGCCAGCCCGTTGCCTTGCCCTCTACCTCGGTCTGTACGTACTGTTCTTTTGTTTTGCGTGAGTACCGCACGATACTCGGTCGACCTTCTTTGTCGGCAACTGGCGCTTCCAGCAGGTAGTTGAATTTTGGATCGAGCTCATTCGCGTGTGGTATCAGTTCGCTGATCAGCGGAGCGCGCGTTTCGCGATTACGCGGGAACTGACTGGCGGCCAGAAACAGACCCGATGCGCCATCGCACAACAGATAGTGATCATCGACCTTTTCGCAGCGAAGCTCAGGCATAGGCACAGGATCGGCTTTCGGTGGTGCTGCTTCACCGTTACGCAGCAGTTTTCGGGTGTTTTTGCACTCAGGTGCGGTACAGCCGAAATACTTACCGAACCGCCCTGACTTGAGCTGCATTTCTGCGCCGCACCGGTCACAGTCGATCACCGGACCGGCATAACCCTTGATCCGGTACGCTCCCGCTTCGATCTCAAAACCGGGGCAGCTCGGATTGTTACCGCAGACGTGCAGTTTGCGTTTTTCATCAACCAGATAGTTGGTCATTGGCGTGCTGCAGCGTGGGCACTTGTGCAGAGTACGAAGCAGGCGGGATTCAGCCTCATCATCGAGATCCGCATTCACCGCTTCATCGCCGCCTACCAGGTTGAGCGTGGAGGTGCAGCGTTCCTTGGGTGGCAGGGCATATCCGGAGCAGCCCAGAAAAACGCCGGTGGAACCTGTGCGGATCTGCATGTGACGACCGCAGGTGGGGCAGCTGATATCGGTATCTGTCGGCTCATTACTGCGCATCCCATCATCGGTACTCCGCGCAGTCTCGAGTTTGCTTTCGAAATCCACGTAAAAGCGATCCAGAAGCGCGCGCCACTCCACTTCACCGCTGGCCACCTGATCAAGCTGAGCCTCCATGCCTGCAGTAAATCCGTAGTCCATCAGTGACTCGAAGTTTTCGGTCAAGCGGTCAGTCACCAGTTCGCCGATCTTTTCGGCATGAAAACGCCGATTGACCACCGTGACGTAGCCCCGATCCTGAATCGTCGAGATGATGGCCGCATAAGTCGAAGGCCTGCCGATGCCACGCTTTTCCAGCTCCCGCACCAGGCTCGCCTCACCGAAGCGGGGAGGTGGTTTGGTGAAATGCTGCACGCTTTCCAGGTCTTCGAGTTTCAAGACTTCGCCAACGCCGTAATCAGGCAGCGGGACTTCACTTTCCTGCCGCGCGCCGGGCGGAAGAATCCGTGTATAACCGTCGAACTGAAGGATTCGACCGCGGACCTTGAGTTCAAAATCGCCCGCCTCCACCAGTACCGTGGTGCTCAGATACTCAGCATCTGGCATCTGGCAGGCAAAAAATTGCCGCCAGATCAGGTCATAGAGCCGCACCCCATCGCCATCGATACCACTTAAGTGTTCGGCAAGCGTGCCCACATTCGAGGGTCGGATGGCTTCGTGCGCTTCCTGCGCGTCGCCTTTACTGGCGTAGGTGCGGACATTCGATGGCAGATACTTTCCGCCGAACTTATCCGTTATATAGGTACGCAGGTTCTGAACTGCTTCACCGCTCAGATTCGTGGAATCGGTTCGCATGTAAGTGATGTAGCCGGCTTCGTAAAGTCGTTGGGCCAGCATCATGGTTTTCTTGACGCCAAACCCAAGGCGGGTACTGGCCGCCTGTTGCAGCGTTGAGGTGATAAAGGGTGCACCTGGTCGGGTCCGTGTTGGTCGGTCTTCCCGACTCGTTACGGTGTACGCGCACCCGGCAAGAGAGGCGACCGCAGCCGCCGTTGTTTCTCCGTTAGACGGGCGAAAATTTTCCCCCGCCTGTTTTGAAACCTGAAACCTGACATTGCTGCCCCCATCCCGTGACAGGTCAGCAAACGCTTCCCAATACTCTTCGGGGATAAACGCGCGGATCTCCCGCTCACGTTCAACAATCAGTTTGACCGCCACCGATTGCACCCGTCCGGCCGACAGACCGCGGGCGATCTTGGCCCACAACAGCGGCGACAGTTCAAAGCCAACAACACGATCGAGAAACCGTCTGGCCTGTTGCGCATGGACACGATTCATGTCGAGCATCGTCGGCTTTTCAAATGCTTCGGCGATGGCCTTGCGCGTGATCTCGTTGAA
>JAQBYL010000532.1 GCA_027622495.1 Pseudomonadota bacterium | reverse complement strand
CGGAACCTTCAGTATTTCCAGCGGACCACCGTCTTTTTGAGCTGTTTTGTCCAGATCGTCCACCTGGGTGATAGCCAGCACCGGTCCCTGGCGCGAGCGGATCTCTTCTATGGTTGCCGTATTCTTTGCGATAAGCCCGTCGTCCGGAACGATTGCCACAGTTGGCGTGGTGGGTGAGATCAACGCGAGTGGGCCATGCTTCAGTTCGCTGGCCGGATAGGCTTCTGCGTGTATGTAGCTGATCTCCTTGAGTTTAAGTGCCCCTTCTGTTGCCAGATCATAACCGGCATTGCGGCCGATGAAATAGGCATGATCGAAATGAGAGTAGCGTTTTGCCAGCGCGGCAAACTCCTCTTCCCGTTTAAGTTCGCCCCTTAGAAGATCCGGTAGTTCATGCAGCGCTTTGAGCAGACGCTCACCTTCTGCATGCGATACATCCCGGGTTCTTCCAAGTAACAAGGCGATCAACGCAAATACGATCAGCGTGGCAGAAAAGGTTTTGGTCGAGACAACGGCGACTTCCGCACCCGCGTGCAGATACACACCACCACTGCATGCCCGCGCAATCGAACTGCCGACCGCATTGACAACACCAAGAACAGTACCACCTTTGCGCTTGATCTCTTCTACTGCGGCAAGGGTGTCAAACGTTTCGCCCGACTGACTCACGGCAAGATACAGCGTGTCGCGTTCAATGATCGGATTTCGATAACGGAACTCTGCAGCGGATTCGGCATCGCAGGGTATGCGCGCAAGTGACTCAATCATTCGCGCACCGATGCTTCCGGCAATGTACGCAGAGCCACATCCGAGTACTTTGACCCGGCGAATGCTCAACACGGCCTTTGGATCCAGGTTGAGGCCGTCAAGCCTCGCGGTAGCAAACCGGTGATCGCAGCGCCCGCGCAACACCCGTTCGATCACCTCCGGCTGGTCGTGAATTTCTTTGAGGGTGAAGTGTGCGTAGGTTTCTTTGTCAAACGCTTCGAGATCAATATCCACAGTTGCTGTAGTTTTGGTCGCAGGACTCGCGTCTAACCGCACTACCTCATAGCCATCGCGCTTGAGGGTCGCGATTTCTCCGTCGTCGAGATAGACCACTTTCTGAGTGTGGCGAACCAGGGCCGCGACGTCAGAGGCAACGAACATTTCTTTCTCACCAATCCCCAGAACCACCGGACTGCCGTTGCGCGCAACCACAATCTGGTCGGGATGGTCCTGACTGATCACTGCCAACCCATAGGCGCCGTGTATACGCATCAGGGTCTTGCGGAGCGCATCCATCAGATTGCCCTGATCGGCGGCGGCAATCATGTGGGCGAGGATTTCGGTATCCGTCTCGGACACCAGCTCGATTCCCGAGGCAATGAGTTCTTCACGCAAGGCGACCGCATTTTCGATAATGCCGTTGTGGATGACCGCGACGCGCCCTTGAGTATCTGTATGTGGATGCGCGTTGACGTCACTTGGCGCACCATGGGTTGCCCAGCGGGTATGACCAATGCCGATCTGCGCGCCGATCCGGCCGGGCAGCAGGGCTTCCATCTGTGCAACCTTGCCTTGCGCTTTATACACACTCAGTCTGCCCGCTCTCACAAACGCGACACCTGCTGAGTCATAGCCCCGGTATTCAAGCCTGTGCAGCCCTTCAACCAGGATGGCCTTGGCATTCTGTTTGCCGACGTATCCGACTATTCCACACACTTACATCACCTGATTTTTAGCCGTAGATCAGACGTCGTACCTGCCGCACCGTCAGAGGATTTGCACCAAATCTGCGTTCCGCCACCTCATCGGTCAGGCGCGCATAGATCGCTGCGTTCCTCAAGCCACTCGCGAGCAACTCGCGATGCCTTCGTACGACGTACTGCTCCACTGTTTCTGAATAGAACGCGAGCACATCATCAACCACTCGTTCCACCGCCCCGCTGTTTAAAAGGGTGGTCTGTTTCAGGTACTCGATGAGGTCTTCCCGTTCGCCTGGCACAGATTCTGCCCATCAGAGTGAAATTGTCTCTATATATACCCGATATAGGGCACATATTTATATTCTTTAACGAAATTTTGCATATACATCACAACTATCAGCGAAGGATCCGTTAAGCAGATAGGAATCAGCCCCGCTGATGGATCCATAAGTCAGCGGGTCTTCGCATGGCCGACGCGGTCTCTATACTTGCCTTGACCTCACTGGGACCACCACGCCATGCCCGATCAATCTTTCGAATCCATTGACGCCGGCCGCGGCTTCGACTGGGGGAGAACTGCAGAGGACTATGACCGTCATCGACCTGGTCCACCCGAAAGTTTTTACCGTCGACTGACTGCGCTCGACGTTGGCCTGCCCGGTCAGCGTGTTCTTGATCTGGGGACTGGCACTGGCCTGGTGGCCCGTCGACTGGCGCGTGATGGTTGCCAGGTCAGCGGAATCGATATCGCCCAGGGTCAGATCGACATGGCCCGGGTCGCTGCACGCCGTGAGGATCTGCAGATCGACTTTTCGGTGGCAAGCGCAGAAGCCGTTCCGTTTGAGGCCAGCACGTTCGATGTAGTGACTGCCAATCAGTGCTGGATCTATTTTGATCTGAAGCGCGTCATCCCCGAGGTTAAACGAATCCTCAAACCCG
>JAQBYL010000531.1 GCA_027622495.1 Pseudomonadota bacterium | reverse complement strand
CAGAAATGTCTGGTGTTCCTCTGAGCGTCTGGAGTGGTGACGATAGACATCCAGTTTCGCGCCGCCTCATAGTCGCATATGAGTTGGTCGCGGGCGGCTGGGTCAAAGGATGCCCTAAAATTAGATGAGCCTTTCCAGTTTCAGGGCTTCTGGCCTCCTTTTGGCGCGAGACGCGGCGCGACATTTTACCGGACAAAGGTCTTGATGGAGGAAAACAGTCATCCTGCGCGCCGAACACTGCATGGTGCACAACTGGCGTCGGATTAAATTCGAGGTCGCCAGAACCAGTGCGAGAAGACCCCACATCTGCACGTTTCATAGTGATATGTCCCTTGCTGCAGCGTAAACAATTAACCTAAACAAAGGGACCCAGACCGATGACCGGCGTCCAGTTCAAAGCACTCATGGGGACAAAATCCACGTTTTTTGCCTCAATCGGCTAATCTATAGGCGACAAGTGCATAGTAATAACGCAAAAGGCAGACCCTCATGACGAGCCTTCCATTCACCTGCGAAAAGTCCTCGGCTCTTGGACATGGAGGCATGGTTGTCACGAACCACCCTCTTGGGTCGGCCGCAGGTTACGAAATCCTCGCTGCCGGAGGAAACGCGATCGTCCTTGCTTGCACTTTGTGTCGTAGAGCCGATGATGGTCGGCATTGCCGGTGGCGGGCTGGCGCATGTTCGACTGGCTGATGGCCGGCACCTGATCTTTGACGGCATGGCCCTGGCCCCAGCCAGCACCCACCCTGAAATTTATGACCCGGTCTCGGACGAACCGCCCGATCATATGGAAACCTTGGGGCGACGGTCCGCGCTTGGACCGACGTCTGTAGCGGTGCCGGGAAATCTGGCGGCCTGGTGCCAGATGCAGTCAGACCATGGCGCATTGCCCTTTTCAGATGTGATTGCTCCGGCGATCAAACTAGCCGAACGGGGGTTTGCCATCACGCCCTATCTTTCGGGCGCAATCCACGAGGCGGCCGAGGACCTTTCACTGGATAAAGAAATCGCAAAACTGCTTATGCCCGGAGGAACGCCGTTGGCAGCAAGCGACCGCCTTGTCCAAGGCGACTTTGCAACCGCCCTGCGCGAGATCGAATCCCGCGGCGCAAGCGCGCTGCATGGTGGCGCGCTGGGGACAGCATTGGCTGACCGGATCGCAACTGAGGATAAACATGCAGGCTGGCTGACGTTGAATGACCTGCGAGACTATAAGGTCAAACTGCGCGATGCGATCACCGGCAGCTATCGCGGGTACGAAATCGTCGGTCCACCGCCGCCCGCCTCCTCCGGTGTTCATATCGCGCAGATGCTGAACATACTTGAGCCTTACGACGTAGGAGGGCTGGGATTTGGTACTGTAGAGGCAGTGCATCTCATGGCCGAGGTGATCCGTATCGGATTTGAAGATCGGCGCGCAGCCAGTGGCGATCCCGAATTTATAGACGTGCCGGTCGAGAAATTGATATCAAAGCAATTTGCCCAAGACTGTCAGCCTCGATTGCGCAGCGTTGCGATCCAGCGGCCTGTACAGAGCGGATATGAAAGCAGTGACACCACCCATGTGACGGTTGCTGATGCGCAGGGCAACGTGGTGTCCGCTACCCATACCATAAACGGGATTTTCGGAGCCCGCTTCATGGTTCCGGGAACCGGAATTATCCCGAACAACTACATGATGAATTTCGACCCGCACCCAGGGCGCGCTTTGTCTGTAGCCCCGGGCAAACGTGTGCCCACGTCCATGGCCCCGATGATTGCGCTCAAAAATGGTGCACTCGCCTTTGCGCTGGGGCTTCCTGGTGGGCTTAGAATCTTCCCGTCGGCTCTTCAGGCGATCGTAAACCTGATCGATCATAAGATGACGCTTCAAGAGGCTATTGAAGCACCGAGGATCTGGACTGAAGGATACGGCCTCGAAATCGAACAAGCCCTTACACCTGTTGAAAACGCCCTTGGCGCTCTTGGCCATACCGTCCGGCGCATGCCGCATGTGGGCGGCGGGATGAATGCTATTGCGTTTCATGACGACGGCCTGTTGGAAGGAGCCGCGTGCTGGCGAGCCGATGGTACCGTTGCCGCTCTTGGTGGCGGACGGGCACGCCCCGGCATCCGTTTCTGGCCCGGCCGTGCGCCGGATAATCCGTAAGCATCCGCCGAGGACCGCGGTTAGGCAGCCTTGACCTGGTGCGTTGCTGCGTTCCATTCCCACGGCAGCAACTCGTGCAGGCGTGAGACCGGTATGTCAGAGATGCGCGCGATGACATCGGCAAGCCATGCTTGCGGATCTATGCCGTTCAGCTTTGCCGTGCCGATTAGGGAATACATGGCGGCGGCGCGCTGTCCGCCGCGCTCAGACCCGGCGAAGAGCCATGATTTTCTGCCGAGGGCCACGCCGCGCAGCGATCTTTCGGCGGCGTTGTTGGTCAGGCAGATGCGGCCGTCCTTGAGGAACGAGGTGAATCCTGACCAGTGGTTTGGCGATAGCAGGTAGTCGATCGCCTTGGCGACCTTGGCATGCTTTGAGAGCAGCGCGCGTTCGCCGCGAAGCCAGCGTTCCAGATCGGCGACCAGCGGGGTCGACAGGCGTTGCCGCGCTTCGAGCCGCTCGTCGGGGGATTTGCCGTTGATG
>JAQBYL010000530.1 GCA_027622495.1 Pseudomonadota bacterium | reverse complement strand
TCAGTTGCGGGCGCGCTTTGAGGCCGATCGCCGCGAGACTGCTGATCTGGTCTGCGAGCCATTTTTTAAGCGGTTCGGACAGATCGCCCTCTTCGATAGCGCGGCCCTTCCAGGTGGGTCGATACTCGAGCAGAAGCCAGACGTCGACTACATCAGCGGTTCCGAGCATCGGTTCTTCCGGACTGTGTTCACTGCAGTAGATGCGCGGCGCCATAATCGTTCCTGGTTTCTCAACCGCGTGAGCATAGCAAACCTCTGGTTAAGGTGGATTCGTCTACTGCACGTTTTAAGAAACCAGGCCGCGCTTTGCATTCTGATGACTTTGCGCTAGCGTAACCGACCGCTTTTCGTACAGAGTCACCATGGCAGAAACTGAAGATTTCCGCGTCCGCGCGGTTTTGAAACCCAAAGGCAACCGTTTTGAGGCGATGACCCCCGGTCGGGTGTTTGAACATCACTGGGGACGGACCATCACCGATGGGGACAATGCAGCCTTCACCAGTGCGACCCTGTCCTTCTGCCCGCTGTACTTCAATGAACCCTACGCTAAGAGCCTGGGTCACCGGTCCACAGTGGTGAACCCGTTGCTCGTGTTCAACACCGTGTTCGGCATGACGGTGGAAGACTTAAGCGAAGGCGGTGGACCCTTTCTGGGGGTGGACGATTGCAATTTCCTTGTGCCGGTTTATGCAGGCGACACCCTCACCGCCCAATCCACCGTGATCAGTGCAAGACAATCAAAAGGCCAGCCCGGTTTTGGCATCGTCACCTGGCACACCGAAGGGTTCAATCAGGATGGAACCCGGGTGGTCGAGTTTCACCGGACCAATCTGGTAAGGAAGGGAACATGAGCCTCACAGCAAACGACAACTACTTCGAGCACTTCACCCCCGGGCAGGTCATCCGCCACGCGCGCGGCAAAACCATGTGCGAGCAGGACAACGTGGGCATCACGCTGCAGGTGCTGAATACCGCCGAAGCCCACTTCAACGAAGACATCATGCAGAAAAACGCCATGGGCAGGAGCGGCTGGACCTCGCGTCTGCAGTTCGGTGGCGTCACCATTGCCATGGTCATCGGGCTTGCGATGCAGGACACCGGCGAGAATGCGCTTACTGAACTCAAGCTCGACAAGATCCGTCTGAAAGCGCCCGTGTTCCACGGCGATACGCTGTATGCCTACAGCGAGGTTCTACGAACCGAAAACAGTGACCGCAAGGATGCCGGGATTGTCGTGTTCAGGCACTATGGGGTGAATCAGAAAGATCAGGTGGTGTTCGAAGGCGAACGAACCGTGCTGATCAAACGCCAGGGAGCAACAACCTCATGACCCAACCAAGACGCCCGCGACGCTGCCAGTTATCCGTACCTGGCAGCTCAGAAAAGATGATGACCAAGGCCGCCGACCTGGACCTGGACCACGTTTTTCTGGATCTGGAAGACGCCGTGGCGCCAAGCGCCAAACCGGCGGCGCGCGGCATGATCGTTGCTGCGCTCAACAACCTGACCTGGAAACCCCGAACGCTGTGTGTGCGCATCAACGACGTTGGAACACAGTGGTGTTTTGACGACATCATCGAAGTGGTCACCGGTGCCGGCGAGCGACTCGACACCATCATGCTGACCAAAGCCAAGTCAGTCAGCGACGTGATGTTTGTACACCTGCTGCTCGATCAACTGGAAGCCAAGCTCGGCCTCAAACGGCGAATCGGGATTGAATGCCTGATTGAGGAAGTAGAAGGCATGATGAACGTCGAAGCTATCGCTGCCTGCTCCGACCGCCTGGAATGCCTGATCTTCGGCATGGGCGATTATTCTGCAAGTCAGCAGATTCAGATAACCTCGGTCGGTTCCTCCGGCAGCTATCCGCCAGATCTGTGGCACTACCCACGTTATAAGATGACGATCGCCTGTCACGCAAACAAGATCGATCCGGTGGACGGCCCCTATGCGAACTTCCGCAATGAAGAGGCATACCTGCGTGAGGCAGAACGTGCTCACACGCTGGGGATGGTCGGTAAATGGGCCATCCATCCGAGCCAGGTCCCGCTTGCCAATCGGGTTTTTACACCTGACCCGGCCGCTGTTGCCGATGCACGTAAACAGAAAACAGCCTATGAAGCTGCGCTCAAAGAGGGCCTCGGTGCGATCAATGTTGACGGTGTGATGGTCGATGCTGCGAGCATCCGGATCGTTCAGAACATGATCGACCGTGCGGATCTGATCGGCCAAGCCTCACTTTAAAACCTGAGAAACGGAAAACCTTCGCATGACCGCACCCTACCTCACAGAAGAACGTCTGATGATTCAGGACGTGGCCCGCACCTTTACCCTGAAGGAGGTCCTGCCGGTGGCGAATGCGCTGGACCCGGTGCAGGGGCAGATCCCAATGGACCTTCGGAAAAAGATGGGCGAAATGGGTTATTTCGGCATCCAGATGTCCGAAGAGCACGGCGGCATGGGCCTCGGTGTCTTTGAGTACTGCCTGATCGCCGAGGAACTGGCCCGCGGCTGGATGAGTGTGGCCAGCATCATCGCGCGCGCCAATTCCATGATGAATGTGGGGGGCTGGACCGAAGCAAAACGGCGCGAGCTCACTGCGCGCGCGGCGCAGGGCGACTATCTGGCGGCGGTAAGCCTGTCC
>JAQBYL010000031.1 GCA_027622495.1 Pseudomonadota bacterium | reverse complement strand
CATCAATATTCATCCGTGGCTAGCCAACGCCTTCAGGTCCGATGATCCCGCCGCTATCACGTTGTTGTTGGAAGGCGGCTTCGACTTCTTCATGCAGGCCTTTGAGCACCGCGAATTGACCGTTGCCCGGCTCAAGCTGGTCGCTCAGGCAGACGCCCACAAGAGCGGTGTAGCTACCGTTAGATATCCGTCGATCTGGATCCAGCCACAGCAGACCGTCGTTGGTCCCGCGGAGCTCATCGTTGTGGCCAAAATAGCGTGCCGCATCAATGGGTCTGTGGGTCACCGGATCGATCTCTTCCGCGGTTTTCGGGATCACCCCACTCCAGCCACCATCGACGTGGGTGCCGGGTGATCCACCGAGGTCATCGTATGCGGGTGTGACTGCCACCTGGCAACTCAATACCGGTGGAAACGGTCCCATGAGGTTACGCAGTGTGGAATCGATGCTGCTGTTGTAGAAGAGCCCCACAATATCCGGATGCGTCGCTAGCGCAGCAGGCACCAGCAGGCGCCGTTCGTGTTTTGGCAGACTATCTGTAATCAGCTTGCGCGCCTGTTCGACGATGCTTTGCGGGACGGCGTTCTTGATCACAAAGTAGCCGTCCTTGCGAAGCTTAAGTTTCTGATCGCTGTTGATTGCGGTTGCCGTTGGCACGTCTACCTCAATGGTCGAAGGAATTCAGAGAGTACTTCGACTGAGCGGTCGTTGCACATACAATCAAGGGAGCAGAACGGGGAGTCGGATCGAATGAACCTTGGAGACAGTCCTCTGGGCGCCGGTGAAGATCCGGCGTTAGTTGATCTCGCTCTCAACCAGACAATGACTTACAACGATATCCGCCGCGCGACAGATAGTTCAGTTGCCGGTCTTGCCATCGATCGCGGCACCTGTGTTGGTCTGCTCGCCGCTAACTCGGCTGCCTATGTGGCGGCGTTGTTTGCCATCATGCGCAAAGGCGGGGTGGCGGTTCCGATCAATACCAAGCTTGCTGCCGAAACAATCGCGTACATCTGCGCAGATGCCAGTTTGCGCCAGGTGTTTTGTGATGCAGAAAACGCTGGCCGGCTGCCAGCGTCAATTGACAGGCTGGATCTTCGTCTGCCACAGAGCGTTGCTCTGGCAGTGGGCGTGCAGACCGTTGCGCCGAACGCAGCAGAAACTGGCATGGTGCTGTATACGTCTGGATCGACAGGTACACCGAAGGGTGTGATCCTGTCCCACGCAAGCCAGTGGGCGATGGTGGAACGCATGAAGAATGCCTTCACCGGCGCCACCGGTATCGTCGCTGCACCGCTGTATCACATGAACGGGCTGCTCTTTCTGATGGGTCTGCTTGCTGGCGGCGGAACCGTGGTATTGATGCCACGGTTCAACGCGCGCGTGTATCTGCAGGCCATCCATGATCATCACGTCAGCGTGTTGACCGGCGTGCCCACCATGCTGTCGCTGATGCTTAAGGAAGCTGACCTGCTGGATGGGCTGGACTTTTCGTCGGTGAGAGCCATCCAGGTTGGTTCGGCACCGCTGTCAGAAACTCTGATTGAACAGGTTTCTGCGCGTTTTCCCAACGCGCGTATCAGCAACGGTTATGGCACCACCGAAGCAGGTGCTGGAATGTTCGGTCCACACCCGGACGGTCGCAGCGTACCCAGTCTGGCGCTTGGTTATCCACAACCCCATGTTCAGGTGCGCCTGACCGGAGGACTCGCTCCCGGCGAAGGCGTTCTGGAAGTGAAAACCCCGGCTGCGATGACTGGTTATCTGAATCTGCCCGGCAAGACCGCTGACAAGATCGACACGGACGGATGGATCAACACCGGTGACATCATGCGCCGCGATGAACAGGGTTTTTACTACTTTGTCGGTCGCGATGACGACATGTTCAATTGTGGGGGAGAGAACATTTACCCGGGTGAGATTGAACGGGTGCTAGAAGCCGATTCCAGAGTGGCCGAAAGCTGTGTCATCCCGGTGCCAGACGACGTGAAAGGCCACAAACCGGTTGCTTTCATTGTGGTCGCCATGGGTCACAGCATAAGTGAAGAGGCCGTTAAGCAGATCGCCCTGCAGGCCCTGCCCGCGTACATGCATCCACGCAGGGTGTATTTTCTTGAGACCATGCCGCTGGCCGGGACCAACAAGATCGACCGCCGGGCGCTGGGTGAACGGGTTGCTGCGGCCACCGATGGCTGATTCGCTCCCTGGGTATACGATTCCTGACCTTCTGCAGCACAGAGCATTTCAGGCAGGTCCATCAGGCGAGCGGTGGCTCACTAACCTGAACCAGCTGCTCATCGAGGCACTCGGCCCCGATCTGGCCCACAGTCAGTTCACAATGACGCAGCAGAGAGAGATCATCTGCGCCACCTTCGCAGGTTCAAATTCGTCGACCCCGACGGGCTCTATGCAGAACCCGCCCTTGAGCGCTGCGCTTTTATCAGCGGGTTGACCGGCGTAGACAGCACGGCGATCTGGCAATGGGGTTTTATCGAGCAGGTTAGCGATGGCCTGCTGGAAATGCAGATGGGCAAGGCGGCAAGTGCAGCTGACTATTTCACCATCGCACAGCGTTGGCTGGATGCCAGATCACCGGTGGTGCCCGCCAGCGGTTCTTCTCTGCTGATCGCCTTCAGCACTTCCCGTGTCAGATCCCACTGGCTGAAACCCTGCCTGCCGTAATCGAGACCCCTGCGGACGATCACGGTGTCATGGGTTGGCACAACCACTACAAACTGGCCACGGTTACCGTTGGTGGAATAGGCATCCGCAGGAACGTCGGTCCGATCGTCCGGCACCAGCCACCACTGGCCGCCGTAGAATTTTCCAATCTCGGCGGTTGCGGAGGCTGGTGTGCGAACAAAGTCGATCCAGTCTTCTGCGATCAGCTGTTCGCCGTTCCACCGACCGTTGTTGAGATACAGCAGACCAAAGCGGCCCAGATCGCGGGCGTTGGTGTAGACCTGACTGCTCAGAATGAAATCGAAAAACCGGTCCGTACTGATCAGCGTGTTACGCATGCCGATCCGGTCGAGAAGCGCGTGCCTCGGGAACACGCGATAGGCATCCAGCGTGTCGAATGATGCTTTCATGGCGTTCACGGCAAGGAGTGTGTCGTAGTTTTCATAGTCCCAGAAACTACCGGGTTCACGGACAAGGCCGCGGTTCAGCGCGCCCTCGACCGAGCTTGCTCCGGCCCAGTAGCTCAAGCCCGAGCCGACCACGTATTCCATGGCATTGCGCTCGACCGGATACAGACCGCTCGACATGTTGAGGACATGCCGAAGGGTTATGCGGTTGCGCGGATCTAGATGAGGCTTGGCCAGCGCTGGCTGCCAGGCGAGGTTCAAAGGTGCATCGAGCGCCATGTGTCCGCCGTCTACCCGCATGCCGATCAAGGTGGCAGCAATACTCTTGGCCGTTGACCAGGTTCTCGTTCGTGTGGTGACGTCAAAACCTGGCGCATAACGCTCGTGAATGATGTTGCCCTGGTGGATGACCAGAAGGCTCACTGTCACCTGTTCATCGGTTTCGCGATTAAAGGCCCAGTCGGACGCCGCCTGCAGAGCGGCTTGAGCTCCGGTAGCGTATTGATGTCGTCGAAGGTCTGTTCGGGGCGAGCTTGAAGCGAAGCGGGCAGAAGGCAGGAAGCAAACAATACAACCAGGATGAGGTGTTTCACCCGAGGATCCTTATGGATATCCGGCAAGGGCATGCTCAACATCAACATATTCGATCTTTCCATTGCGGGTCGCCGCTGCCTCGTCACCGGAGGCGAGACCGGTGCAGGCGAACAGGCGTTTACCATCCACGCCGCCCAACATGCAGGCGTACACGGGATAACCTGCCTCAATGCGATCGGTTATGTTGCCGCCTTCTTCCACACGCACGAGCGCACGACGGACAGGGTCTGCAATCCAGACCGCACCTTTTTCATCCAGGCAGATGCCGTCTGGATAGTGCGGTCCCAGATCGGCCCATATTCGCCGATTGCTCAAGCTTCCGTTGCTATCAATGGTAAATGCGCTCAGGCGGCGTCCCATGGTTTCTGCAACGATCAGGGTTTTTTCATCGGGGGTGATGACTGATCCATTGGGGAACATGAACCCGGTTGCTGCGCAGGTTACGGTTCCGTCAACGTCTACAAATGCAAGATCTGCAGGTACCGGTTTGGCCCCTTTGACTCGATTGTCGTAACCGAAATTTCCGACGTAGGCACGGCCTTTGCCATCTACCACCATGTCGTTGCAGTGGCCGGTGGCGACGTTACCCAGATCAGCATGCTCGGTGAGGCGCCCGTCACTGTGCTGGCGCAGGAGTTTCTGATCGAGCATCGAGACAATCAGCAGATCACCATCTGGCATCCAGCCAAGACCGGATGGCTGATTGGCGACACGAGCGACTACCGAGACATTACCATCGACATCCACGCGACTGACGGTGTGCTGATAGAAGTCCGAGTAGTAAAGGTGACCGTTACGCCATCGAGGGCCTTCGCCAAAAGAAAGATCGGTTACCAGTGTGGTCAGTGTCATAGATTTGTGTCCTAACGATCGGGGCCCTTAAGCGTTACGCCGCCGTCGACGATCAGCGTCTGGCCGGTGATGTAGCGGGCATGATCAGAACACAGAAACTTCACTGCGTGACCAATATCCCAGCCGGTGCCTTCTATTTTGAGTGGTGCGGCGTTGACTCGTTTCTGCCGCTGTTCTGCTGACATGCCAGCACCCTCGACCATCGGTGTAAAGACCGGTCCCGGTGCGACACAGTTGACCCGGACCCCTGCCGCAGCGTGATCGACGGCCATCGCTTTTGTGAGAGCGATCACCGCACCTTTGGAAGTGGAATAGGCGGTCAGGCCGCGCGGGCGCAAGGCAGAGATCGAAGACACGTTGACGATGGCGCCGGCGCCGCGTTTGATCATCTCAGGAATCGCGTATTTGCTCATCAGGAACATGGAGTTCACGTTGATGCGCATCACCCTGTCCCAGGTATCGGGGTCTTCGTCCACCACCGATCTGCGGCTACCGACACCAACATTATTGTCCAGCACATCCAGACCACCAAAGTTGCTCACGGTGAATGCAACGATTCGTTGGCAATCTTGTTGGTTCGTCACATCGGCCTGCACGGCCAACGCGCTGCCGCCGTTTTGTTCGATCATCTGCACAGTGCGATCTGCGGCCGTCTGATCACGGTCGACCACAACCACGCGCACGCCCTGCGTAGCGAGCAGAATGGCGGCGGCACGACCATTGCCGATCCCGTCACCCCGCGCACCGGCACCGGTGACGATGGCGACTTTGCCGCTAAGACCGGTTTCGATCGGTGTGTTCGGAAACGGGTTCAGATGCATGATTGGCCCGTGCGCAAAATTGCAACTCTACCACTTAAGTTTTGCCGGCTTTCGCCTTCTCGATCGCCGCTTCAATCATCTTACGTTCCGTTCCATCCAGACGTGCCTTCATGCCGCGGGCCATTTCGTCCAGAATTTTTGCAGCGAACTCATTGCTCTGGATTTTCTGCCAGTAGGCCGCAACCCGGGTGGTTGCAAGGATCGGGTTGGCTACATCCAGGCGAGGCACCGTGCTTTCGCACAGAAAGAGTGCCGGTACCAATGTGCAATCTGCCCGTGTGAGCTGATCGCCGACGGCGAAATCACCCTCACCGATATGTTTTTCCAGGGCACCCATACCGCGGTTAACCTGGTTGATGAGCAGGTCGCGGATTGCTTCGTTTCGGGTCTTGCGTTTGATCTGCGGCAGCACCATGAAGATGTTGTTCATGAGGTAGATGTCGGCGATCCGCGACAGCAGGCGAACCTGCGCACGCTGCCAGGGTGAACTGCCAACTAACGCTCGATCCGGGTACAGATCATCCAGGTATTCGGCGATGACCTCTGACTCCGGAACGATACCCTCGTCGGTTTCAAGAACCGGGATGCGTCCGATGGGCGACACTTCCGCGAGCTTGCCCATAAAAAATGAAGGAGGTAGATCGAATGCAATGTCGGTAATGCCCATCGCGTAGATCTGCATGCGAACTTTTGCCGAGTACGGGCTCAGATCGCCGGTATATAGTTTCATGGTGTTTTCCTTGTTCAAAAATCGAATAAATTGATTGGGTTAGCGTTTTTTTCTAGACCAGGCCTTTGACCTCGAGCCCCAGGCGAGACCGGCCATAAAGCTCACTTGCGGTGTCTAGGTCAAAGACGGCGTGACAGGCGAGGGTGTGCACATCCCGGTGGATGCGCTGCAGCGGGTGATCCAGAAAGTGCGCACTGGCACCGCTGGCCTCAACCACGTCCCGCACGATGTTGCGACACTCGTGCACGATCATTGCAGCGGTCAGGCGATACTCGGCGCGCTTCCGTGGCGGACAGGCTTGCGCCTCACACCCAGCCTGCTGGATAGCCTGTGCCAGATCGATGATCTGTTGTTCGACCCATAGGGCACGAACATTTAACCTGCCAAGGCGCATCTGTGCGGCTGGGTTGTCCTGTTGTTTTGCACTCGATCCGAACAGGGTTCGTTCGCGGATGCGTGTTTCGAACAGGTGGACTGCTTCGATGGCAGCACCAACGGCCGGTGCAGCAGCAGTGATGCACTTGAATGGCAGCATGGGAATCTTGAATATGTCGCGGTCATGCCACACAGAACCACGACCGCGGCCAATGGCCATCTGCATGACCGACTCGGCGCGATGTTCCGGCACATATACACTGTTCACCTGAATGTCATTGCTGCCGGTGCCGACCATGCCGTCGATGTACCAGGTATCGATGACGTCGACCTGATCGATGGGCAGAATGAACATGCGCAAATCTGGAAACCCGGCATTTTCAACCATTCCACTCAGCAGAACCCAGTCCGCGTGCATGACGCCGGTCGCCCATTTCCACCGACCGTTCAGTATAAACCCATCGCCGTCAGGTGTTGCGGTGCCAGTCGGTGAGATGGTGCCGGGAGCAATGATGTAAGGCTGGGTACCGAAGATTTCTTCCTGTGCAGATTGCGAAAACTGCGCCAGTAGCCAGTTGTGCTCCATGCAGAATGTAGTCACCCATGCAGTTGACACGCAACCGCGGCCAAGTTCGATGCCGATTTTCATGAATGAGGGGAGGTCGAGTTCGTAGCCACCGAAATGGGCCGGTACAAATGCTTTGAAAACGCCGGTGTCGCACAGGGCCTGGAAGACCTCATCCACGGGCTTGCGGCGGCGTTCCGCCTCGAGGGCATTACTGCGCAGCATGGGGATCAGCGAGACGATCTCATCGATCAGTTTGCTGTTCATCTTGTTGTTCATCGACCTGAAAGTTTTTCTCTATATTCAGGGACCTACTATCAGGGAACCAGCTTCCCGCGTCTATTCAGAAGTAGGTTTGAAAGGTGTGGCGATACAGATTTGCGATGATCGCGCCCGATTTTTTTCACCGACTTGACTGCCTGCCCCTTCGAGGCGGGTTCTGGATGAACAGTTCAAATGAACATCAGTTATCAATCGATCCTATCCATCGGCATGCTGCTGGCGCCTGTGTCGCCGCGTTCGAACCAGTGACCGGTTCGATTCACGATCGCCACCAGCGAAAGCATTACCGGTACCTCCACAAGCACGCCGACCACCGTGGCAAGTGCAGCACCAGAGTTAAGACCGAACAGTGATATGGCAACGGCCACCGCCAGTTCGAAGAAATTGGAGGTGCCGATCAGACAGGCAGGGCCTGCAATGTTGTGTGGCAGAGACACCGCCTTTGCAGCAGCGTAGGCCATGGCGAAGACACCGTAGGTCTGGATGAGCAGCGGTATCGCGATCAGCACAATAGTTTGTGGCTGACCGATAATTTTCTCGGCCTGAAAGGCGAACAGCAGCACTACGGTTGCGAGCAGACCGATGATCGACCAGGGTTTGAGGCGGCCAACAAATGCACCAACACGATTCCCAGCAGGGTCAGCTTCCAGGCGATGACGCGTGAACGCACCGGCAAGCAGAGGCAGAAGAACATACAGAACAACCGACAGGAGCAGGGTCTGCCAGGGCACCGCGATATCGCTCATTCCGAGCAGCAGTGCCGCCAGCGGTGCAAAGGCAAACACCATGATGATGTCGTTCACCGACACCTGCACCAGGGTGTAATCAGGATCGCCGTGGGTGAGTTGGCTCCACACGAACACCATCGCGGTGCAGGGTGCGACACCGAGCAGGATCATGCCGGCGATGTACTCGGTGGCTGATTGCGGATCGACCCAGCCGGCAAAGATGACTTTAAAGAACAACCATCCCAGTGCCGCCATGGTGAATGGCTTGATTGCCCAGTTCACAATCAGGGTGAGGATCAGACCCCTGGGTTTGTTCCTGACATCCGCAACCGCAGAAAAGTCGATCTGCACCATCATCGGGTAGATCATGATCCAGATCAGAACAGCGACCACGAGATTGACGTGGGCATATTCAAGGCTTGCGATCAGCTGAAACGCGGCGGGCATGACGTTACCAAGTAATACCCCTGCGACGATGCACAGACCCACCCAGAGCGAAAGATATCGTTCAAAAAGTCCCATCAGGTACCTGCCTGTCTTCTATCGCTGGATGACGTACACAAGGTAGGCAGCATACAACAGTACAAACAGAATGCCGTGTGACCTCTGCACCGACATATTACGACTGGCAACCAGAGCCAGAACGATCAAAGTACTGGACACAATTACCATCACAAGATCGGTGTTGTTGATGACTTCAAACGGCAGTTCGACAACCGTCGCCGTCAGACCCAGTACCCAGAGCAGATTGAAAATGTTAGAGCCAACAACGTTACCGACGGCGATGTCGGTCTGATTGCGATAGGCGGCCACCGCAGACGCCATGAGTTCAGGTGCCGACGTTCCCACCGCAACGATTGTGAGACCGATCACCGCGTCGTCGATATTTAAACTCTGGGCAAGACCAATCGCCCCGGTGACCGTCCACTGACCGCCGAAGTACAGGCCCACAGTACCCAGGCTGATCAGAATCAGCGCGCGAATCGTTGACCCCCGGACAATGACCTCGGGAACCGCTGTTTCATTGGTCCGCGCCATTTTGTATACGTACAGCATGAACAGAAAGAAGAAGAACAGCAGAATTGAGCCGTCAAGCTGGCTGATGCTCAACTCGTGATAGTCGGAGAACAGGGCTGCGTTAGCCAGAAAACCGACGAGCAGCGCGGCAGTAAGAGAAAATGGAATTTCCGAAACAAGCGTTGAGTCGCGAACCGGCAGCGGACGGATAATCGCGGCGATACCCAGGACCAGCAACACGTTGGCGATGTTGCTGCCGACAATATTGGATATGGCGAGATCAGCATTGTGGCGCAACCCGGACGTCATGGTTACCAGCATCTCAGGCATGGATGTACCGAACGACACAACAGTTAATCCCACAACGAGGGGCGGAATACCAGACCGGGATGCGATGAAAGACGCGCCTTCAACAAGAAAGTCTGCGGCTTTTACCAGTACGACCAGGCCCACCGCGAGCAACAGAACATCGATCACGTAGTGTATATAAACTCTGTGAAAAGGCAGCGAGTATAGATAAGTTCCTTTGGTAACCCCAATCTGATTTCATTGGCGAATGAGCGGGCTTTGTGGCAGGTGTGTTTGAGGAGAAAAATGCGCTATTCAGGTGCGGCGTGCAGTGTTGTGTTGGGTTTTTTGGGGATCAGTCCTGTCACCCACGCTGCCGATATCCGCTACGAACTTGCAGCGGAGGTGTCTGCCCAGCGGATCGAACAGGACATCCGCAAGCTCGTGAGCTTTGGCACCCGGCATACCCTGTCAAGCACCGATTCAGACACGCGGGGGATCGGCGCCGCGCGCCGCTGGCTTGAAGCCGAATTCAACAGAATTTCCGAAGAGTGTGGTGGTTGCCTTGAAGTCATCACCGTGAGTGATGTGATATCGGGGGTGCCACGCATCCCGCAACCCACCGAGGTGGTCAGTGTGCTGGCCATCCAGCGTGGCCGAAACGATCCTGCCCGCATGGTCATGATGACCGGCGACATCGACTCGAGAGTGAGTGATCCGCTCGATGGTGTATCGGACTCGCCGGGTGCCAACGATAACGCCAGTGGTCTGGCAGGGACGGTGGAAGCGGCACGGGTGCTTTCGAAACATGAGTTTGCCGGCACGATTGTGTATGCCGGTTTGTCGGGTGAAGAGCAGGGTCTGTTCGGCGGCGGGATTGTTGCTGAACACGCATTGCAACAGGGTTGGAGGATCAAAGCGGTGCTCAACAACGACATGATCGGCAACATATCGGGCATGGATGGGGTAACCGACAATACCACTGCACGGGTGTTCTCTGAGGGCACGCGTTACGTTGAAACCGAAGATGAGGCGCGGATTCGACGCTTCAGCGGCGGCGAAGTCGACTCACCTTCGCGCAACCTGGCGCGCTACATTGATCGGATGGCTGATGAGTTCATTCCCGATCTTGACGTGTTGATGATCTATCGGCTCGACCGTTTTGGTCGTGGTGGTCACCATCGCCCTTTCAATGAAGCTGGCATTCCGGCCGTGCGCATCATGGAGACGCACGAACACTACAACCGTCAGCATCAGGACATCAGGGTTGAAGAAGGCATTGCGTTCGGCGATGTGATCGAAGGCGTCGACTTCGACTATGCGCGCAAACTAACCGCTCTGAACGTTGTGACATTAGCAGGCCTTGCATCCGCGCCGCCGTTTCCCGCCACCGTCACGATCACGGGTGCGGTTCAACCAAGCACCACGTTGAGCTGGTCACAGGCGAGCGGCGGTGCTGCGGAAAATCTTGCGGGATACAGAATCTACTGGCGGCTCACCAGCGAACCGCAGTGGACCTACAGCCGCGACGTAGGAATGGTGAATACCTATACGCTCGAAAACATCGTGATCGACAACTACTTCTTCGGTGTAGCGAGTGTTTCAAAGGATGGTTACGAATCGGCCGTGGTATTTCCCGGGGCGACTGGCTCGTTTGGTGACTGACTAAACCGTAAGGTTGCCTCGCCCGGTGTGATGACTTCGCCTTTCTGGTTTTTGACAAACAACTCAACCCGCACCTGCCGGGCTGACTGATCAACCTCTACCACCGTGCCGCCGGTGATGAGTGTCTCACCGAGATAAGCGGCGGTTGAGTTGCGGTAGCGGAAGTTCACCAGATCAGCGGCGTCACCTGCCCAATTCAATGCGCACTGGC
The DNA here is from genome assembly GCA_027622495.1 of Pseudomonadota bacterium. Lineage (GTDB taxonomy): Bacteria > Pseudomonadota > Gammaproteobacteria > Pseudomonadales > Azotimanducaceae > JAQBYL01. The sequence continues at coordinate 5,953 of JAQBYL010000031.1, read as the reverse complement.
TTAACCAGTCGCCCTGCAGCGGACCGTCGATCACGATCGCCGGATGGCGCTCCACCTGCTGGGTGTAAGGTTCGTCGTAATGTATGCGGTGTGCGTTCCAGATGATCGCGTTGTACAGAAACAGACTCACGTTGCTGGCGCTAAAGCTGCGTTCTGCTATGGCATCACCTACGTTTACATCAGTAAACGAGATCATCGGTTGATCCCCGTCTGAATTTCTTCGAGGACCGCATCCCCTGCTGCATCGGTCACCGTGAGCGTTCGAACGGTGAATATCAGCGGTCCCGTAGACCCGCTTTTCTCATACATCCCGGTGATTTTCCGTACACCTGTGAGGCTATCGCCTGCGCGGATGGGTCGGGTGAATCGAATCTCGGTTCCTCCTGCCATGACCCGCGGCAGTGGCATTTGCGGTCCACCCCCAAGGCCAACAGCCAGGCCGTCGGTGCGCAGATCAGAAAGCGACGAGATAGGGCCGAAAAGGTTGAATATAAACATGGGCGGTGCTTCGTCACCATCGAGATACTTGCGTTGCTGCTGCTCGGTTGCGACTGCGTATTTGATGATGTCGCGCCGACTGACTTCAACGGTTACCGGTGCTTCTTCTTTACCGATCCAGGAAAGGTGTTCTTTCGTCAACAAATCACCCAAAGGTGTGCTCCTGATGCGCTGATTGCTCGACATTACTTCATGCGCTTAACAAAGCAAGCGCGGTTCCCCGCACGAACGAGGATAGCCAGTTTTTTGAAAATATGTTTTATTCAGCATGACTGACTGTGTCGCGGTCTGCCACACAGCGGTGCCTGAGCCTTGTCGGAGGACCACAATGCGCATCATCGATGTTGACGCCCATCTGCATGAGCCGCTCGACTGGCTCGAACGCACCGACCCGGATCTGGCGGAGAAGCTAGGACCTGCGCCAAGTTTCATGCAGATAGCGGGCCCCTTGTTTGGCCGCTATCCTTCTTCCTTCAACTCTCTGCCTGAACATCAGCGCCCGAAAAGCCCGTGGGACAACGTGCTGCCGGGATTTGTGCAGCATCTGCAGATCACCGAAGACCGTCAACCAGACAGTCACGACAGCCTGGAGATGGCCGCCTATTTTGATGCAACCGCACGGCTCGAGTTCTGTGATGAGCGCGGTATTGAAAGTCAGTTCCTCAATCCGACCTTTCTGGTCAGCACGTTCTATCAGGCTGCACAGACCCGACAGAACCATCTGATCAACCCGATCAAAGCGGCGTGGAACAGCTGGGCTGCGAGTCAGGTGCAGGGCCACACCGACAGGCTGTTCCCGGTTACGCAGATCGATCTGACCGATATCGAGTGGACGGTGAAAGAGATGACCCGCACCCGGGCGCTCGGGAGTCGGGCGTTCGTGGTTCCCGAATCACCTGTTTCCGGCCGCCGCGCGGTAGCCGGTCAGCCACGACCCATGGACCGCTCCATTACGCACCCCGACTTCGATCCGATCTGGTCGGCGGCCGAAGATCTCGGTATGGCTGCATTCGCCCACGTCGGGTTTGCACGCGAACGCATCCATCCCGGCTGGGCAAACAATGGAGCGGACACGCTGCAGACCTTTACCACGCTGCAGAGCATTCTCGCATCTCATGCGGGTACTCAACTGATGCTGGCAGCCATGATCTACGATGGCGTGCTGGAACGGCATCCAAAGCTGACCGTGGTGGTGGAAGAGGTTGGGATCGACTGGTTGCCGCCGCTGGTGAGTGCGTTGAATGCAAGCATCGGCCGGTTGCCGGAAGTGATTCAGGACGGCCATTTCCGGCCGAGCAACCTGATCGAAGGTGAGAGTTATACCCTGCCACTCGCGCCCGTTGAATATCTGCAGCGACAGGTGCGGGTAACACCACTGCCCACGTCACAACCCATTGGTCCTGTTCTTGCTCAGATTCCCACCGAACTCCTGTGTTTTTCCAGTGACTATCCCCACGTGGAAGGCACCGCTGATCCGGTGGCCGTCTGTGAACGCCAGCTTGCTGGTCAGCCGCAAAGCGTGCGGGAGAGTTTTTTTGGTGGTGTGGGAGATCTGCTCGGCGTCTGATCTTGGTCCCGCACACCACGGTTATCCTGAGCCACCGTTCGGTCAATGGCATACCGTTCGGCGCTTCAGTGCAGGCCATCCACGATCGCCTCGGGGAACCTGACAAGGCACGGGAGAACTACACAGGGGAGCTGGAAATGCTGTATGCCACCTCAATTTACCGCTGCTATGCCAACCGCTTTGTTGAATGCACGGTGCCCGATGCGGGCCGTTTTCAGGTTGACGAGGTTACAATCCTCTCGATCTTTGACTGGCTGGGTGCACAACCGGACAGTATTGATCGCGCGCGATTCAGAATTTCTGCGGGTTTCGGTATCGCCTATGACTACCGTGATCCGACCAACGGTTCACTGACCCTGTTCGAGAAAGGTCGCTGGGATGGTCTGCTCGCAACCGGCGTTTGAATCTGCTTTGAGAACTAAAGGAGTTATCCGTGAATAGACCCCTGATATTGGTGATGGCAATGCTCCTCGCGTCCTGTTCGGAGCGCGAACCGGTCGAGAGTGCACCTCAAAGAGCGGTGACCGAACCGCCTGCTGTGCCTGCGGTGATTGCGCAAAATCCACACAGAGACCTGTTCTTTGGCGACCTGCACGTGCACACAAGCTGGTCGACTGACGCCTTTTCTGGCGGTAACCGGGTCCCACCAGCCGACGCTTACCGGTTTGCGCGTGGCGAAGCAATCACCCTGCCCACAGGTATGCGGGCACAACTGGCGGTACCGCTCGACTTTGTAGCATTGACCGATCACGCGGAAGGGTTCGACGCCATTGAGGCGTGCCTTTTCGAAGCACATCCGCAGTATGAGACTCCGTTCTGCCAGGGAATGCGCAACCCCTCCGGAGGGCAGGCGGCCTATCTGAAAGCGGCATTCGCCAGGGGTACTGCAAGACCCGCTCAGCGCAGTCCGGGTTTGTGTGACGACGAAGCACAATGCCTTGCCAATGCCCGTTCCACCTGGCAGCGCGTGCAGCGGGTTGCGAATGAATTTGACGATCCCGGCGAGTTCACCGCCCTGATCGGCTACGAGTTCTCCGCTCTGTTGCCGGAGTTCGGCATGCTGCACCGGAACGTCATTTTTCGTGGCGATGCGGTTGTACCGCACGCGATCTCGTCTGCCGATGTGCGTAACCAGGCGGACTTTTTCGAACAGCTCGATGAGGCGTGCGAAGGTGAATGTGCTGTGCTGACAATTCCCCACAATACCAACTACTCATGGGGATTGACGTTTTCGCGAACCGACGAGGATGGCAGCAAGTACTCGTCTGTTGATCTGGAACGACGAATCAGAATCGAACGCCTGGTCGAAGTGACGCAGATGAAAGGCACGTCGGAATGTCAGCTTGGCGTGGGTGCGTCGGACGAAGACTGTGACTACGGCAACTTGTTTCCAGCTTGCCAGGATGACACATCATCTGGCTGTATCCGGCCAGCGTCCATGATAAGAGACACCCTGCTCGATGGCCTGGCACTATCTGCGGCCGGTAAACCTAACCCGTTCAAGCTCGGCATGATCGGCTCCACCGATACACACAACAGCGACCCCGGCAACACCAGCGCGGAACGATCGTCGCGCAATGGTCACGTAATGGGCGATCCACAAGGGGTGCAGCGGGCACTGGACTTTGTTCATCCGGTTGCCGGCACTTTCCGACTGATGAATGAAGGTGGCCTTGCGGCTGTCTGGGCGACGTCCAACACCCGGACCGATATTTTCGATGCGCTGCAACGGCGCGAGGCGTTTGCAACCAGTGGCACTCGACTCAGAATCAGATTCTTTGGTGGGGATTTGCCGGAAGACATAGGTACGCGAAGTGATGCGCTTGAACGAGCGGATGAGACTGGTGTACCCATGGGTGGGGAACTCAGCCACACGCAGGCTAAACGGTTCTGGGTGACCGCCATGCAGGATGTGAATGGTGCAACACTCGATCGAATTCAGGTTGTCAGGGGCTGGACGGAGAACGGTGAAACTCAAGCTGAGGTCCGCGACATTGCCTGCTCGGATGGGCGTGAACCGGTGAACGGTAGCTGCCCTGCTACAGGGGCTTCAGTGGATCTGAGTTCCTGTTTACGAAACGATGGTATGGGTGCGCAGACACTGACGGCCGTATTTGAAGGTGACAATACCAATCCATCGGCACATGCGTTCTATTATGTACGTGTGCTGGAGAACCCCAGTTGCCACTGGACGACCTGGCTTGCTAACAGCGCAGGGGTTGAGTTACCCGAAGACGTTAAGCCGACTGTGCAACATCGGGCCTGGTCTTCGCCGATTTTCGTGAATCCAGCGGTTAGGTGAGGAGTGTGTGCACATGATGTCTGAACAGGAAGCTTTTCTTGAGTGTCGGTGTGGTGCCTGCCGCGTTTCGAGAAAATGTGTGCTGGCAGATCAGTGATCACCGATAACGCCTGCTTGGCCTGACTTACGGTCAATTCTTATGACAGGAATGGATTCATAACGGTTGGAAGTACAGCAGGGTGTGCTCGCCCAACCCGGACTCAAAATAGGGTTTTAGTTTTAGCCCAACCTTCAGGTCGGCCTCGCTCACGTTAGTGATGACCGAGTTCATCCGAATCCCTTCTCTAAGCTCGACCACAGCAATCAACTGCGGTTCCATGCCTCGAAACGGTGGTGCCGTGGGACGGCGGGCAATGGTGAAGCTGTATATCTCACCTTCACCGCTCACTTCTTTCCACACAAGGTTTGGACTCAAACAGGCGCTGCAGTGAGTACGTGGGTAGAAAATCCAGGCTGCACAATCTGAGCACTGCTGCAACATCACCCGGCGTTCAGCCAGGCCCTGCCAGAACGGTTCCGTCGTCGGGGTTGGTCGTGGCATAGGGGGCGATAACTCATCGGTCATCTCAGCCTCCTTGCATGATGATCGCGGATTGCTCACTCATGATGCCACCGGTACCCGTGATGAGTGCTGTATCGCATCGGGCGATCTGCCGGTCGTCAGCTCTGCCCATAATCTGGCGTGCACCTTCGATAACCTGCGACATACCACCGGCCAGCCCCGCTTGCCCGGCGCCGAGTTGACCGCCGTGTGTGTTAACCGGGAAGTCCCCTTTGTAGGTGAGGTCATGCTCAGCGACGAACTTCATGCCTTCACCTTTGCCGCAAAAGCCGGAGTCTTCCAGCGTGAGCAGAACCGTGATGGTGTAGCAGTCGTAGGGTTCAACAACGTCCACGTCCGCAGGCTTTTTACCCGCCATTGAAAACGCCGACCGTGACGCTGGTCCGACCGGTGTTCGGGACATATCGTCGTGATAGGTCATCGACTTGCTCTCAAGCCGCTCACCAAAACCGGTTATATACACAGGTCGGTTTTTTGATCGTGCCGTGAGTTCTTTGTTAGCGACGATGATCGCGCTGCCTCCAGCGCAGGGCATGACGATCTCGAGTATGTGCAGTGGATCGGCAATAACGGGGCTCGCCAATACATCATCGATGGTGATCGGGTGACCGAAGAACGTCGCCTTTGGATTGGCCTGTGCGTTGGTACGCTGATCCGCCGCGATTTTGGCCATTGCCCGTTCGTCATAGCCGTACATGGCTGCGTATCGTTGAGCGATCAGGGCGTAACCGGAGTTCTGTGCAACGCTGCCATAGGGGATATCGAACTCGGCTTGCGGAGAGCCCCAGTTGGCACTGGTGGCACCATAGAAGCGGCTTTCGTCCCGGGTATGCGGATTCGGGTTAGAAGGGATTGGACGGGCAGGGGCTGCACACACCACCGCCTGGCAGATCCCGAGTTCAATCGCCGCCGCTGCGCGCCAGACCATGCCCACAGGGGATGCCCCGCCGAGGTCCAGGCACTCGGCGAAGTTGACCTTGAGACCCATGTATTCCGCAAGGGTAGCCGGTGCGAACATGCTGGT
>JAQBYL010000529.1 GCA_027622495.1 Pseudomonadota bacterium | reverse complement strand
ATCGCCGGTTTGATCGGGTTCGTCTGGATCTGGTGTTTCCAGAGATCTGACAGCGCTGATTGAACATCTGCTCCGAATGTCCACCGCGGGCTGTTCACATTCCTTTAACAGCATATTGAGGATGTCTCGGGCTGAGTGCCTGCAGAACAGGCGGCCGTGATCACGTTCTTCGTACTCGATGCCGTAGCGTTCCACCATGTGGATGAAGTCCCATTGAGTGTAGCGGCGCAGCGCGGACTTGCAGAAATGCGGGTTCGCGGAAATAAAATTCTCGGCATCCACATGAGTGTTGGTGAAGTTGCAGCGGCCACCACCGGACATCAGTATCTTTTTGCCAACCTTGTTGGCTTTCTCCAAAACGATCACGCTTCGTCCGCGCTGTGCTGCGGTACTCGCGCACATGAGACCGGCAGCACCAGCGCCGATGACGATTACATCGTAGAAGGAGGAGGTTGCCTGCAAGGTGTCGTACCAGCTGGCCAATCAGTTCATGAAATGGTCGACGGTGATACGCACAACCATTACCCACAACGCCAGCGCCGATATTGCGTACAGACTGAAACGCAGAAGGACGATATTGATTGTTGCGTGCACCGCGCTGTGCAGAAAGGGGATGCGGCGTGCGTACAGATACACCCACACGACCAGGGTCAGCAGCCACATCACAAACACCGGGGTGAGGATCGAATATCCGTTCATTTAGCCGTTGTCCAAATTTGCGCAGAGGCGATGCCATCGCGCTGCGACTGGCGCTGCCTCAAGAACATGTCTGACTTACCGTAACACCAGTGTGGGTATAATAGCCGCCCCTTTTTACCCGCGCGCGTTCCATGAATCTGTTGTGTCTGAATAAAGGTGCCGATCGACGGCTTCGGGGTGGTCATTTGTGGATCTATTCCAACGAAGTGGATGTCCGTAAATCTCCCCTCAAATCTTTTAACCCCGGTGAACAGGTGCTGGTGCAGACGAACCAGGGTAAGGCCATGGGGGTGGCCATGATGAACCCACAGAATCTGATCTGCGGCCGAATGGTCAATCGTGAGGCTGTGCCACTGGATCAGGCTCTGTTGCAGCAGCGCATCCGGAGTGCGCAAGCCCTTCGCGAACAGTGCTTTGACAAACCGTTTTATCGACTGGTGTTTGGTGAAAGCGATTATTTGCCGGGTCTGGTGATCGACCGCTTCGGTGATTATTTCTGTGTGCAGACCAACACTGCCGGCATGGATTGTCTCAAAGCAGAGGTAGTCGACACTCTGGAGCGCCTGTTCAGCCCCAAAGGCATCCTGCTCAAGAACGACAGCAGCAGCCGCGAGCAGGAAGGACTCGCCAAGGAAGTGGGTGTGGCCGCAGGCGTTATACCGGACCGGGTTGAGCTTGAAGAAAACCATACGCGCTTTGTGACCTCGCTGACCTCCGGCCAGAAAACCGGCTGGTTTTACGATCACCGCACGAATCGCCGGGATATGCAGGGTCTGGTGAAGGGCAAGTGTGTGCTGGATGTTTTTTCTTATGTGGGGGGGTGGGGTATCCAGGCACTCCACGCTGGTGCGCAAGACGTGGTTTGCGTTGACAGCTCCCAACCGGCTCTTGACATGGCCGCGGAAAATGCGGCGTTGAATGGGTTGAACGAAAAATTTTCAGCGATCTGTGGTCTGACACTGGACGTGCTGAAGACCATGGTGGCCGACAAACGGCAATTTGATGTGGTGGTTCTCGATCCACCGGCATTTGTGAAAAAAGCCAAAGACAAAAAGAAAGGTGAGGAGGCCTACCATCATCACAACCAGCTGGCCTTGCGCCTGCTCAAGCCGGAGGGTCTGTTAATTTCCAGCTCCTGCTCGATGCACTTCAAGCGCGAAGAACTGATGAACGTGATCCGGGTGGCGGGCAGTCAGCTGAACCGCGAATTGCAGGTGATTCATCAGGGCGGGCAGGGACTCGATCATCCGGTGCATCCGGCCATAGCGGAAACCGAGTACCTGAAAGCGATGTTTGTGCGGGTCTGTTGAGAGACTGCTAACAGATCTGCAGTTGCGCCGTTTTACTCCAGCACATCGGGCAGCGCCTGCCCCGCGATAAACAGATTGATCAGACCGGCGAGTTGCTCACCGGCATCTTCCTGAACGAAGTGCCCGGCGCCTTTGATGGTCACATTCTGCGCACCAGGTACACGATTGATAAACGCAACCTCACCGCCACGGGTGACGGGGTCGGAATCGCTGAACGCAACAAGAAACGGTTTATCCCACGCTTCGAAAACCTGCCAGGCCACGTGATTTTCACGCAGCTGTGAAGGCACCAGATAGGGCATGATCTGGGCACCCGCTTTGTAGGTGCGATCGGGGAAGGGTGCTTCATAGGCGGCGACCGCTGCAGTATCGCCGCCGAGAAAACTCATCAACTCACCGATGGGAAGCTCATCCACGTGATAACTGTAGGCGACCCATCGCGGAAAGTTCAGTTCAGAACGCAATTCGTCCAGGGTCAGTTCACCTTCCCACCACACTGCGAGTTTGAACATTGTATAACCAATCCAACCCTGCAGACCCTCCGCCGAGGGAAGGCCGGTATTGCTCACAACCACCCGCGCAAAACGGTCAGGCTCGGCAGCGACCACCCGCAGGCCAATCAGCCCACCCCAGTCCTGCCCGAAAAACGTCGCGTCTTTTAAGCCGA
>JAQBYL010000528.1 GCA_027622495.1 Pseudomonadota bacterium | reverse complement strand
CTTCGACGCCCAGTACACGGATAGAAACCTTCAAATCCCGACACCACAAAACACAAAGACCTAGCCAAGCTTCGCCACAACCAACCCAACCCGATCATTCCCAAAATACATATCCACCTCATCCAAAAACATCGTAGGCGACCCAAACCCACCCCTGGAAATCAACTCCTGAGTATTCCCCCGCAACCGATCCTTAACCCCCTGCTCCCCAATCGCCGCGAAAAACCCCTCCACATCCAGCCCAACCTCCGCAACAATCTCCCGCAACACCGCATCGTCGGAGATATCCAACAGATCCGTCCAATACCGTTCAAACACCTTGCGCGCATACGCAACCAGCAGCCCCGCCTCGATTGCCACAAACGCCCCGCGCATCGCCTTGACACTGTTCACTGGAAACACCGGCGGTTGACCAATCTGCAGCCCGACATACGCCGCCCAGTCCTGTAGATCCTTCTTGTAATATCGGGCCTTGGCCGGCACCGGCTTGGCTCGATTCTCGTAAACACTCGGGTTAATGGTATTGAACACACCGCCAACCAGCATCGGCCGCCACATAACCTCCACATCGTCGCGATCCAGCAGAGGCTGAATGGATTCGAACGCAAGGTAAGTCCAGGGGCTCGAGCAGTCGAAGAAAAATTCCAGGGTATGCATGGGTTGCCCCCTACAGAGTTGACAGCGCCCACATAAGCACGTTTATGCTCACAGTTGAATAAAGGAAGGAGAGCGCGTTGAAATTTACCTGGTTCAATCTGATGCCATGGCCCTACCTGCCAGACAACTTCCGCGAGGAACACCGCTCGGTGTGGGTCGATATCCCCAGCAGCCTGTACGATCCGGTCAAGGGCCACGATCTGTACAACGTGTATCTGGACGAGCTCGAATACGCCGAGAAGCTCGGCTTTGATGGGATCGGCGTCAACGAGCATCACGCCAACGGGTACGGGTTGATGCCCTCGCCCAATATCATGGCCGCAACCCTTGCACGCCGCACATCGAAAGCGGCGCTTGTGGTGCTGGGGAATTCAATCGCTCTGTATAACCCGCCGATCCGGGTGGCGGAAGAATTCGCCATGCTGGACGTCATCTCCGGTGGCCGACTGCTGGCGGGCTTCCCCGTTGGTACGTCGATGGACACCAACTTCTGTTATGGCCAGATCCCGGCTTTGACCAGGGAGAAGTATGCCGAAGCGCACGACCTGATCATCAAGTGCTGGGAAGAAGACGAACCGTTTGCCTTCAACGGTCGCTATACGCAGTTGCGTTATGCCAACTGCTGGCCAAAACCGATTCAGAAGAATCCGCCGATCTTCATCCCCGGCGGCGGATCGCTCGAGACCTATGATTTCTGCATCGATCACGACTACGTCTATTGTTACCTGAGCTTTTCCGGTTATCGGCGCGCGAAACAACTGATGGACGGTTACTGGCAGCGGGTGGAAGAAAAAGGCAAAGACATGTCGCCCTACCGGGGTGGCTTTGCGCAGACCATTATCGTTGCCGAGACCGATGCAGAGGCGGAGCGCGATTACCGCCAGCATATCGACTACTTCTATAACCGCTGCCTGCACGTTTACCCGGGGTTTGCGGATGCACCCGGCTACCGCACGATCAAAACTCTGAAAGCCAACGTGACCAGCCAGATGACCCAGAAGGCGGTCGGTGATGTGGCGTCGATGAGTTGGGATCAGCTTGTTAACGACGGCTATGTCATCGCCGGCAGCCCAGATACTGTGGTGGAAAAGATGCAGGAACTGATCACCACGCTGCGGGTTGGCAACATCTTCTGCCTGATCCATGTTGGCGACATGCCGCAGGACAAGTGCGAACGTTCCAGCAAGCTGTTTGCAGAAGAAGTCATGCCCCGCTTGCGCAACATGTGGCCTGAATATGCCGACGACGATCGGTTCTGGATCCATCCCATCAATCACACCGCACGTTCAGGGGTTGAGGCGGTCGCGGGATGAGTATGCAGTCACGCCTGATCGATGTTCCCGGTCCCCGTGGGAACAAGCTGAATATACGGGTCTATCAGGGCGGCAAAGGGCCAGACCTGCTGTTTCAGCATGGGGCGGGAGGGCTCGTGCTTAACGATCCTTTTCTGCAACGACTGTGTGAGCACTTTACTGTGCATGCGCCACTCCTGCCTGGTTATGAAGACTCTGAAGGCGGGGAGGAGTTGCGCAACATGCTCGACTTCACCCTGCATGCGTTTGACGTGTGGGATGTTCTGAAGCTGACTAACCCGCTGGTGGTCGGCCATTCCATGGGCGGCATGATCGCCGCGGAAATGGCTGCGGTTGCGCCAACGCGCATTGACCGTCTGGCCCTGCTCTGCCCTGCTGGTCTGTGGCTCGATGATGATCCGATAGCCGATCTCTTCACAGCCCTGCCGTTCGAACTGCCTGGGTTGTTGTTTCACGACCCGGAAAAAAATGCCGACCTGCTGTCGGCGGGCGGAGATCTGAATGACCCTGAATTCCTGACCGAATTCATGGTTGGCAATGCACGCCGTCTGGGCATGGCCGGCAAACTGCTGTTCCCGATACCTGATCGCGGGCTAGGCGACAGGTTATATCGCATTCAGGCTCGAACACAATTGATCTGGGGCGCATCAGACAGACTGATACCGCCCGTTTACGGTCCGGCCTTTGTGGCCGAGATCCCCAATGCGGATC
>JAQBYL010000527.1 GCA_027622495.1 Pseudomonadota bacterium | reverse complement strand
CACCTCACCGACCATCATCTGAACGTCGGCTCCAAACTCAAATTGACGCTTCTGAACGCAAACCCATTAGACGCGCAGGCAACCCCAACGGTAGATGTAGAGGTCAAACGGGTTACCGAAACAGGTGTCGGTATGGCGTTCATCAACAAGACCGGCGCTCACCTCTGGCAGTCTGTAGAGCGCATACGCGACGAGTTAGCCATTGGTCGGGACTACTTCCAGGTTCGCCAGGACATCATTGTGGTCAATCCCGATGGGGCGCTTTTAGTTGTGCAGAAAAACGGTAAATGGATTTTCCCGAGCAACTACCTGGTCGTTGGTGAAGACTGGCGGGAGGCCGTATACAAAACCCTGAGCAGTCAACTGGGTATATCTGAAAAAGGGACTCTGCAGACGGTCAACGTGATCAGTCGAGCAAACGAGGCTCTGCCGGAAGCAGCCCTGGTCTGGCTCACTCATACCTGTCGGGTCACCACAGCGCATTTTGAGGTGCACAAAGACAGCGGTTATCGGCAGGCAAAATGGATCGGCCGGCGCCAGGAAGTCGAGGAACTGACTTTTGCCGTGGAAAGTCTTCGAAGCCTCGCTCAGCAGACCCTTGAACAGGTGCAGGCAGACACGTAACGAGCACTAGAACTCCCAGGGTAACCACTCATCCTCCCGCCTGGTTGATACCCTCCCTCGCTCATCCGATCGCCACATCAGGGCACCCCCCTCTGCTGTAGTCCAGACCTGTGCACCCTGGTCCCGGTAGCGTTGCACCACATCCGGATGGGGATGGCCGTAACGACTTCGGTAGCCCGAACTGATGAACACAACCGCAGGCTTCATCCGCGCGACAAAACCAGCAGAGGATGAAGTTCGACTACCATGATGTGGCGCAAAGAGCAGATCGACCCCATCTTCTATCTCAGCGGCGCTCTGCGCGGCGATCTGGATTTCAATTCTGGAACTGATGTCTCCGGCGATGAGCACAGCAGCCTCAGCAGTTCTGATCAGCAGCACACAGGATTGATCGTTGTCCTCGGCCGCGCCTGGTTTAACTGGATGAAGGATGCGAAATGTCACGTCATCCCAGACCCACTGCAAACCACTACAGCGTGGCAGACCGAGCGCGTTTCCGTCAGATCTGACCTCGGGAAAGGCCTGCACGATTGCCTCAAATCCACCCGTGTGATCTATATCGCCATGACTCAACAGCAAGCGATCCAGTCCCCGGCCATCTGACCGTAGTGCCGGGACCACTGCGGCGGAACCAAGATCAAACCCACCGGGGAAAGCCGGACCGGTGTCATACAGAAGGCGATGGCGGCGGGGCTGGATCAGGATCGAACTTCCCTGGCCTACATCAAAAGCGGTGATCTGAAATGCGCCGTGGGGAATGTTGTTAACCGCGGGTGCCCAGGCTGCCAATGCGGCACCAAGGAGCAGCATCAGATGGCGCGGTCGGCTCTGGTAGAAAAGCAAAAGCCCAGAAAACCCGAGGACCAGAGCGATCCATACTGTTCTTTCAATCACGTTGAAGACCGGCATAAAGTCTAACCTGTCGAGCCAGTCCATCACCAGACTCAAGGTTGAATCAGCCGCCGCCATCAGCAGACCTGCAAAGAATTCACCACCAGGAATCAATAAAAACAATGTCGACACAAGTATGAGTGGCACTGCAACCAATGAAACCAGGGGCACGGCGATCAGATTCGAAAACAGGGCAGCGGTAGCAAACTGCCCGGAAAACAGACCCACATATGGACTGAAGACCGCAAAGAACACTACTTGCGTAAACACCACCCCCCCCATCCAACCCGGCTGGCGTACTCGACCAGAAAGTGACTTGATCAGTATCCAGACAGCACCAAACGACAGCCAGAAGCCTGGTTGCAGGAGTGCCAGGGGGTGAACAAACAAGACACCGGCAAACGCAAGGTGAAGTACATGGTGTGATGCGAGTCTGCGCCCGAGAGACCGGCAAAGCTGAAGGGCGATCAGCATGATCAGAGCGCGGCTGGCCGGTACATCGAAGCCACACAACGCAACGTATGCTGTGGCACCCGTGATCATCACCAGGCCTGCCAGGTGGTAGGCCGGGCAGATGAGCAGAAGCGAAGGCACCAGCCGCGCTAACACTTGCCCCAGTGCCAGAAACAGCAGACCGGCGATGCCGACGTGCAGCCCCGACACTACCATCAGGTGAACGGTGCCGGTTGCCCGAAAGCGATCCCACTGCTCAACCGACATCAGGCTCTGATCTGCGGTAGCCAGCGCCAGCAACACAGCCTGTTGCGGATAGTCCTTGTACGTAACAAAACCTGAGACTGTAGCGCGGGCAGTATCGATCCAGACAGACAGACCAGACCGAACCTGAGGGGCGTCTACGGGCCGCCCCGATTTTATATAACCAGTCCCTTGCAGATCGTTGGCGGTCAGCCACAGCGCATAATCAAAACCGCCCGGATTGCGATAGGAGCGCGGGCGTCGAACGACTACCTGTGCCCTGAACAAAGCACCGAGTTCAACGGCAGGCGCCCGATACCACGTCAGCCGCAACCGCCGACCGGTCAGATCAACACAGGCGTTGTTGAAATCGCGCTCGACCACCGCTTCCAGCCGAACTCGTGAGTGATCACCATTAAGTTCCTCGCGCGCGCTTTGAACACGCAGATGCAGATCCCTCGAGGCGGCTTCGGCACA
>JAQBYL010000526.1 GCA_027622495.1 Pseudomonadota bacterium | reverse complement strand
CCTGTGCGTCATCCTGATGGCGACCGGTTATCCGGTCGGTGTGATCCTGGGTGGATCCATCGCCGCCCTGCTCCTGATCAGTTTCGACTGGCGATCGGTGTTCGTTTTCGGTGCATTTGCCACCCTCACCTGCATCCCGCTGGTATGGTTTCTTCTGCCCGAATCCATTGAACATCTGTGCGACAAAAAACCCCGCAACGCCCTGAACAGAATCAACGCAACGCTGCGCCGGATGGGTCACGGCGCCGTTGCCGCACTGCCACATCGCGATTCCGTCCATTCGTCTGTCATTACAGCCCTTTTTTCCGGCCCGTTGTTGCGCACCACTGTGCTTCTGACCGTGACCTACTTCTGCCACATCATGACCTTCTATTTCATTCTGAAGTGGATACCAAAAATCGTGGTCGACATGGATTTCCACCCTTCATCTGCCGGCGGTGTACTGGTGTGGGCTAACGTTGGAGGCGCCTTTGGCTCAATTATTCTCGGTCTTCTGACACAGAAATATTCCGTGCGGGTGCTTGTTTTTGCAGCGCTTGTCGGCGCCGCAGTCACCGTGGCGATATTCGGTCAGGGCCAGGCTGACCTGACTGAACTTGCACTGATGGCCGGGATCGCGGGCATGTTCACCAACTCAGCCATCGTGGGTCTCTACGCTCTGTTTGCCGATGCTTTTCCAACCAACCTCCGCGCATCGGGAACCGGCCTTGTGATCGGTATTGGCCGCGGTGGCGCGGCCCTTGGACCGATCATCGCCGGGTTCATGTTTGAAGCGGATTTCGGACTCGATACCGTAGCCATAGTGATGGCATCCGGGTCACTGCTTGCCGCCTTTGTGCTGCTCGGTCTGCGCCGCTAGAGAAGCTCTGAGGACGCGATACTTAATCAGAGTTTGCCTAGGCGTCGACGCCACCCCAGATCAGGCCGGCGACTTCAACCACCCGTTCGAGTTTGCGTTTTTTGTTCGTCAAAGGTCAGCTCATTGCCTTCCTCTGTAGAGGCAAAACCACATTGCGGTGCGATCCCGAGTTGATCCAGATCAACGTATTGTGAAGCATCATCAAACCGACGTTTCACCGAATCCAGCGTTTCCAGCGCGCCACTTTTGGTGGTGATAAAACCGGGCATCACGCGCTTGCTACCTTTCGGTAACAGGCGCAGGGGTTCAAAACCACCCGCCCTGTCGCTGTCGTACTCCATGAAATAAACGTCCACGCCAGTCTGGTTGAACACTGCATCTACCGCCGGGTCATAGCCCCCTTCGGCAACCCAGGTGGATCTGAAATTACCGCGGCACAGGTGCATGGCGATCGTCATGTCAGCAGGTCGATCGATGATTGCATCGTGCATCATCTGCGCGTACTTACTGATCAACCAGTCAGGGTCGAGACCCTCCTGACGCTTCTGTTCACGTTGTTTTTCGTCGCACAGATAAGCAAAGAAAATGTCGTCCATCTGCAGGTAGCGACAACCCGCCTCATAAAAAGCGCTCACCGCTTTGGCATAGGTTCGCGAAAGATCGGCAAACAGGACTTCGCTGTCTGCGTATTCCACCGGCGCAATGTCTGCTGCAGCGGTTCTGAAGTGACAGGCGCTGGGACCGGGGATCGATATTTTCGGCAGAACCCGGGTCGTTGACACAAGGTAGCGGAAATGATCAAGCATTGGATGGTCGTCGGGAAAATCGAGCCGCCCGGTGATCGTCGGATGAATCGGCGGCAGCACCTTGCCGTGAAACTGCACACCGGTGTCTCTTTCAACCAGTTCCATGCCGGTCAATGCACCCATGAAGTCGTAGTGCCAGAAGGAGCGGCGGAATTCACCGTCGGTTACCGACTTCAGGCCGACGCTCTCCTGCATTCTGACCACCTCGGAAATGGCCTGATCTTCAACCGCTTTCAGTCCTTTCGTTGTCGAAAAGCCTGCGGAGGTGATGCGCGATGCGCCGTAACGTGTTCTTGCCTCGTGCACAGAGGCTGGACGTAGAAGGCTGCCGACATGATCAGCGCGAAAGGGAGGGATGGCAGACATAAGCATTCAAACCACATCCATTGCTGTGAGACCATGCTAGGCAACGCAGCCACACGGTACAAGCCAGGCGGGATGTCGGGTTTACCTGTCTGATCGAAGATGCGATCCTGAAATCCATGAAAGACCTGCTCCGATTCGTGCTAGTGCCTGCGTTGGTCGGAGCCATTGTGGGCCTCGTTGTCATGTCCGTCAGGAGCCAGGACCCTGCGCCCGCTCGCACTGGTTATGCCGAAGCGGTTAAACGCGCATCTTCCGCCGTGGTCAACATCTACACCAGCAACGCATCATCCAACCGCCCGATCTGTCGGCTGCCGGAGTTTCGCCAGTACTGCGACAATCGCATGCAGAATTCACTCGGTTCCGGTGTGGTGCTATCCGCCGACGGTTACATTCTGACCAACAACCATCTGATTGAAGGGGCTGACGAGATTCTGGTTGCTTTCTCAACTGGTCAGGCAGCCGCGGCAACGCTGGTGGGCCGCGATGTGGAGACCGACCTGGCCGTCATTAAAGTCGCAGCCTCCGGTTTGCCGGTCATACCAACCCTTGCCACAGACGGAAGTCAGGTGGGTGATATTGCGCTGGCAATCGGTAATCCGTTCGGCATCGGGCAGACCGTCTCTTCAGGCATCATCAGCGCCAAGAACCGGGCCGGTAT
>JAQBYL010000525.1 GCA_027622495.1 Pseudomonadota bacterium | reverse complement strand
CAAGCAGATGTTTGAAACGAACTACTTCGGCGCGGTGCGCTGTATTCAGGCGGTTCTGCCCTCCATGCGTGAGCGTGAAACCGGCTGCATCGTGAACATCACCTCCGCCGTGGGCCTGCAGGCCACACCCAATCAGATTGCTTACTCTGCGTCAAAGTGGGCCCTTGAATGTCTTGGTGAGGCTCTGGCACATGAGGTCTACCGCTTCGGTGTCCGCGTGGTGAACGTGGAACCCGGTGTCATCATGACCAACATCTTAGAGAACTCAGCCGAACAGACCCGCTACGACAAAACGTCGCCCTATCAACCACTGATGCGCCGCAACGGAAAAGTATTCGCTGCTGGTTTCAAACGCGCAGTGCCCTCGGAGCGCGTCGCAGAAGCGATCCTGAATTCGATCGCAAGTGTTGAGTACAAGCTGCGCTGGCCTGTTGGACCCGACGCTGAAGGATTCATGACAGCCCGCCACAAGGTACCGTCAGAGGACTGGGTGCGTATGGGCGACAATCTCAGTGACGAGGAATATAACGGTAAGTTTCTAGAGTATTTCGGCGTGGAGTTGTAAGGCGCCAGAGTAAAGCTATGACGGAAGGCCAGATTTCCAAACCCTGCCCGGTTATTGACAGTCAGGTCCACGCCTACGAGCGTGATCATGCAGGGCGACCCTGGGCTGGAACCCTGCATGGCCCGGCCGAAGTCAGCGGCGATGACATGGTTGCCGCCATGGATTCGGTTGGCGTGGATGGCGCTCTGCTGGTTTCACCCTGGAGCATGTACCGGTTCGATGGCAGTTATGCCCTCGAAGTTCATGCAAAACATCCCCACAGGTTCGGTCTGATCAAGCCCTTTGACCCGCGTGTTGAAAGCGTGGCCGAAGAGATTGCCGAATGGGCGGGTACGCCAGGTGTGGTCGGCGCACGCATCATGATCATGGATCAGCTGCAACCGCAGGCAACTGACCCCGGACTGAACCGGATCCTGGCAGCCGGTGCACGGCACGACCTGCCCATCAACATTCTGGCTTGGGGCAAGCTCCCACTCTTAGCCGATCTGGCCGCCAGGCACCCGGATACTCAGATCGTTGTCGATCACCTGGGTCTGCGACAGCCGTTCGAGCCACCGGTGCCCAAAGACTCATTCGCCGATCTCGAAAGCGTTATCGATCTGGCCCGTTTCGACAATGTGGCCATAAAGATCTCTGGTGCCTGCACTCTGTCGGAGCGCGGGTATCCCTTTGATGATATCTGGGAACCGCTCGGTCGAATCTTTGACGCCTTCGGGTTTGACCGCTGCATGTGGGGAACGGACTGGACACGTGCAACCGCCTTTGTAACCTACCAGCAGGGTGTCGAGTCGTTCAGGCTTACTGACGGGTTATCGCAAGGGGAACGCAGTGCGTTGATGGGCGGAACCGTGGAACAGATTTACCGGTGGTCACCGTTTTCTGCCGCACAGTGAAGCACAACCCTTAACCCTCAGCACCACGCTGCTCACTGATCGCATCGGAGCGCTGCAATGCATATTCACGATAGGTTTCGCGAACGGATATACCCGCAACAATCAGCAGAATCAGCAGGATGATCGCCTCGACCCGTCGATCCATCAGACCGCTCGGCCGCAGCGGCAGCTCACCCTGAGGCGGCGTGCGGAGAATGCCCCATTGGGTGTAGTCGAAAACCCACGAAATGACAGCAACCACAGGTGTCATAACCAGAGCAATGAAGATGCTGCGGGTCACCCAGACCGGTGACCAGTCGTAGTATTCAACGGCGCCAACAAGAGAGTTGATCAGAAAGAAACAAACCACGACATAGACGGCCAGAACACGCAGAACACGTCGACGGTGCAGTTCATGAAAAAATTTCGAGAGCATAATTATTCCTTATCCCTCACGTGTTAGGCGTTAGAACTCCTCATCATGATCAAGCGCTGGAATCGCCGCGAGAGAGATCCTGAATATCTCGCGGTTTTCATTGGTAAGTAGCAGAGTATCGTTGTCTTCCCAGGCGACCGCTTCGTTCTGCTTTACCTGCGCTCGATTCAGCAGCAGCATCCTCGAAGGAGATTGAAGCCACTGATCACCCTCTTGCGGGCGGGTAAATATCCACAACTGTGCATAGGTTACCACCGCCAGATTCTGCCCGTCTGGCGACACGTCAGCCCCTGTTGCCAGGAACACCCCGGGATGCTGATCGATCAGGTTGAGAACATTAACCTCGTCGGTAAATTCGGTATCCAGCCGATAGAGCTTGGTTCCAGGCTCCCAACCGAGCGCTTTGCCCGGTTGCCGGTGTTTGGTCAGAAAGTAGAGTTTCCCGTTGGAGGTAAAAACCGCTTCGCAATCGAAATGCCAGCGTTTAGCGGGAAATTCAATTTGATCCGGAAAGCGGATTGGCAGAAATTTCTGCGCTCTGGTTTTGAACGTATAGACCGGGTCCGGTTCACTCACAACGTAAACGCCCATGTCGCGCCGGGAGTTCTCGTTATTGCCGACGTCAGCCAGGTACAACACACCTTCCGCCATGGCGATGTCTTCCCAATCGTACTGCCAGGCATTATCAATTGTGTAGCCAGGCCAGTTGTCGGGCGCCGTATTCTGCATGAACCTCGGCATGACCTGCTCACCGCTTGCTTTAATTGCAAAAATCCTCGGCGTGTCACCGGAATCATTGTGAACCCAGAAAACACCGGGGAA
>JAQBYL010000524.1 GCA_027622495.1 Pseudomonadota bacterium | reverse complement strand
ATGACATCACTGCGTCGAGCGATAAAAGATCAATCATGCTTCACGTGGTTGAGGCGGTGGCGTCTGAAGTGTTCATTCCTTTGTCGGTCGGCGGTGGCGTGCGCTCGGTGGCAGACGCGACCGATCTGCGTCTGGCCGGTGCGGAAAAGATCAACGTAAATTCCGCCGCGGTGAAGAGACCACGCCTGATCAGCGAATGTGCCGAGGCAATCGGCGTTCAAAACGTGGTGCTGTCGATGGATATACGCGCCAACGCAGACTATCCGAGTGGTTACGAGATGGTGATCAACGGTGGGCGCACACCCATGCAGATTGATGCTCTTGCGTGGGCGCTTGAAGGTGAACGGTTGGGGGCAGGTGAGCTCGTCATCAATTCCATCGATGCCGATGGCACCCTTGCCGGTTATGAACTCAAATTAACGTCGATGATCGCCGAGGCAGTCAGAATACCGGTCATCGCTTCAGGTGGTGCAGGGGTACCGCAGCATCTTGTGGACGTACTGACCCAGGGGAAAGCGGATGCGGCACTGGTCGCCTCCATGGTGCACTACGGTGATTATCGGGTGAGCGAACTGAAACGCTACATCAGTGATCAGGGTGTAAAAATGCGGATGAGCTGGTAGGCAAGGCGGAAAAACAAAGCAATGAAAGCAATTCAGGTAGACGGTAAGCGGTTGGTATGGGTTGAGGTCGCGACCCCGGATCTTGGTCCGGGTCAGGTACGCATCAAGGTACATGCATCAGCAATCAATCGCGCCGATCTGCTTCAGCGCCAGGGTGGTTATGCACCACCACCTGGGGCCAGCTCTGTGATGGGGCTCGAATGTGCCGGTGAAGTCATGGCGGTTGGCGAAGGGGTAGAGCGGGTAAAACAAGGCGATGCGGTGTGTGCATTGCTGGCCGGTGGTGGCTATGCAGAAGAAGTAGTAGCACCAGCGGGCCAGGTATTGAAAGTGCCGAAGGGTCTGACAATGGCACAGGCCGCTTCCATACCGGAGGTCTACGCAACTGCCTATCTCAATCTGTACATGGAAGCCGGTCTGAAAACTGCCGAGCGGGTACTGCTCCATGCCGGTGCCAGTGGTGTGGGGACTGCAGCGATACAGCTGTGCAGGCAGACGTCTAACCCTGTGTACGTGACCGTGGGCAGCGATGCCAAGATCAAAGCGTGTGAAGCGCTTGGTGCCGCAGCCGGGTTTAACCGGAAAAACGGATCCTTCGCTGACACATTGGCACAATGGGCGGGGGCACAATGGGCGGGTGAGGGCGGCTTTGATGTCATCCTCGACCCGGTTGGTGGTGGTTATCTGGCGGACAATCTTAAGGTGCTCAACCTGGACGGACGACTTGTGGTCATCGGTCTGATGGGCGGGATGAGTGCTGACGTCAACTTAGGTCTTATGCTCGGTAAACGCCTGCGCATCATTGGATCAACCCTTCGTGCGCGAACCATAGCGGCAAAAGCGGCGATCATGGACGGTCTTCGGGCCGATCTGTGGCCGCATCTTGAAAGCGGTGCGATCAAACCGATCATCGAGACCGTGATCCCCATCGAAGAAACCGAGCGTGCTCATGAGTTACTGGCCGGCAACGACACGATCGGCAAAGTGGTGCTAGAGGTTATTAAGGGATAAGAGCTGAGTGTGCAGAGCGCGCAGAGCATCCTGCGCGGCCTGCGCCTTTTCGCGTTCGGATGCCACAACTTCCGGGGGTGCATTAGCGACAAACTTTGCATTGCCCAGTTTGCCGGTCACGCGTGAAACCTCAGCCTGTCTGCGATCGATCTCTTTCTGAAGCCTGGCTTTTTCTGCGTCCAGGTCGATCAGACCGGCCAGCGGCACCATCACTTTGAGATCGCCCACCAGGGCCAGCGCGTTGACGGGTGCAACCTCTTCTGCGTGGAGCCAGCGGATGTTCTCGACTTTGGCCAGACGTTTGAGCAACTGATCTGTTGTCGCCGCCAGAGCGCGGTCCCGTTCGCCACCACCCTGCAACAGCAGATCGATCGTCTGCTTTGGTTTGATACCGGCTTCACCGCGGATGTTGCGCACCCCGACGATCACGCCCTTCAACCATTCGATCGCATCATCCGCTTCTTTATCGGCTGCGATCTCATGGGCGAGCGGGAATGGCTGGGTCATGATGGTTGACCCGGTGAGAGAGTTAAGGGGTGCAACGTCGCGCCAGATCTTGTCGGTTATGAACGGGATGATCGGGTGTGCAGCCCGAAGCAGAATTTCGAGCACCATCAAGAGCGTGCGTCTGGTTCCGGCCGCCATGGCCGGATCGGCGTCGTCATCCCACAACAAGGGCTTCGTCAGTTCCAGGTACCAGTCGCAGTATTCGCCCCAGGTGAACTCGTATATATGGTTTGCGTACAAATCGAATCGGTAGGTTTCGATCGCACGTTCTGAATCTTCCAGCATGCTGCGTGTGCGCGACAGTATCCAGCGATCGACAATGGACGGTGTGCCGATTTGTGACAGGTCAGCGGCTTCGCAATTCATCATTACAAAACGACTGGCATTCCACAGCTTGTTGCAGAAGTTGCGATAGCCTTCGATCTGCTTGAAATCGAACCGTACGTCGCGCCCGGTAGATGCAAGAGCGCAGCAGGTAAAACGCAGCGCATCGGCACCGTAGGAAGGAATGCCGTCTGGAAATTCGCGGAGGGTATTCTTTTCAATGCGCGCAGCAAGGTGTGGTTGC
>JAQBYL010000030.1 GCA_027622495.1 Pseudomonadota bacterium | reverse complement strand
ACACAGGGCGTGCTCCCTACGGGTGCTCGACGTACCGTAGAGTACGCCTGCGCGCCCTCCAGTCCGCGCACCCTGCGTTTGCACTACTCTCGACGACCTCGCTACGCTCGTTCATGAATAATCCAGACTAGCAACCGGGTGAAGGCAACCTTTACTTCGCAACCGGTCGGCACACAGGTCCTCAACTATGATCCGGTACCCGGTGTTTACGATGGGTGTGTCGCGGTTGAGGAAATCGGCAACGCCTGGACCTATTGATGCAGACGTTGCCTTCAAGGGCGTGTTGCTCAGTTCTTACTTAACTGGACGCCCGCTTTCGCCTTGGGATCATAGTCCGGATCCAGACAGATGATCTCGAGAACACCCCCTTCCAGCGCCGGTGGTGGAATCGGGTTGTTGGAAAGACAGACCTTTCCATCTGCCGCGAAGGTCATGTCACGGGTATAGGTTCCTGACAACGGAACCGGATACGCAATAAACCGCTCTTCCTTCGGTATGAAACGATAGATCCGATCAGTCATGTTCTCATTCAGCCAGATATCCTGGGTCAGTGGATGCACACCCAGGGCATAAGGCGCAGGCCGGTAACCATCAGCAAATTCCGGCATTACGTAGACCTTGCTGGTAAAACCATCCGCCACATCGATGCGGGCCAGTTCGCCTTCCGAATAACCTGTCACCCACAGAATGCCTTCTTTGTCGAAGTGCATCCGTCGTGGACCGCGCACCGGTGAATCATATTCGGTGGTCTCAAGCGTCTTGGGATCAACTTTACCGATTTTGTCGCCGAACAGACGGCCGTACCACATCACATCATCGACGGGGTTGATATCGATACCGTAAGGCTGAGTGCCACCGGATATGCCATTGGATTTCACGTCGGGCAGACTGATAATTTCAAACGCCCCGTTCTTCGGGTCGAGCCGGCCAACCTTTTCTGATCCCGCCAGGGTGAACCAGACGTAACCTTTCTGATCGACACGGATCGTATGCGGATAAAACGCACCGCTTTCCCGCGGGATTTTATGTGACGGCTCCCAGGCATTGGTCTCGGGATTGAACACACCGATGCTGGTGCTGCCGGCATTGGTCACGTAGTACTTGCCATCCTTGCCCAGGTCCAGCGAGTGCGGGCCATGACGATCGGTTGGATTGAAAAGACCAATCTGCCTGGTGCCATCGTTGGGATTGCCTTCGACATACTTCATGGCATCACCGTCGGACTGCAGAATGTACTCAGACTGACCGGTAACCGGATCAGTGACCACCATATGGTCCAGCGCCTGGTCGACGGTGTAGATCAGACCATTGGTCGGGTGAACAATGGAATCGTGCGGCACAAACGCGCGCTCAAGTCTGTACTCATAAATTTTCGCGGTGTCCAGTGCATCATCGAGCGGGAACACAGGTCGCACCTCAATCGGTTTGCCGTCGAACCCTTCGGCCAGGATCACCGACCGCTCATCGCGCAGATCGGCGTCGAAGTTGCCAACCATGCGATGCATGCGTTGAATCGTCACCGACCAGGATTCTGCAGTGCGCACCTGGCGGGTAAACGGATTCCCCATCTGATGACAGGACAGGCAATCGCGCTGGAACTGAAAACGGTTGAAATTGGCATCGTCACCGGTCTCGAACGGCAGCGCCCCGAAGTGATAGGCCGCTGGCAGACTTTCTGAGATCTCTTCGTCACTGGTCATTGGCTGCATCACGATGTCTTCGGTCGAAACCGATTGACCACCGAGTTCAACCGTCGCCCTGGCATCCCGAAAATACGGCGTGCGGGCGCGCAGCTTGAGGGTGCCCTGCAATTGCGTCGAGAGCTGGTAGACCCCTTGTGCATCACTGAACACGGCTTCCGATACGCCTGAGATGTCATCGGTAACGCGCACCATGACACCCCGCATGACCTTGCCGTGATCATCTTTGATCGTACCGGTCAGAACACCGGCCACCGCCGCGCTTGTACCCACACCAGCCATCAATACGCATAAGGCAGTGATTTTGTTGAGAATCGATCTATTCATTGGTTTGCTCCCATCACCAGTCTCTTCAGCTTACTATCATGTCGAACGTGCATCTATAATCTCTTCCGATGATGAGCAATCCGAAAAACACCGCACTTTCAATGAAATCAATGGTTTGGGATCCGTTCATACGGGTATTCCACTGGTCGCTGGTTGGGTTTTTTAGCCTGGCATACCTTCTGGAAGGCACCAGGCTTGCTCTGCACAGTCATGCCGGTTACACCATCGGGCTGCTGTTGATCTTTCGGCTGCTGTGGGGGGTGGTTGGCCCGATCCATGCGCGCTTTACCGATTTTGTCACCTCGCCTGCGCAAGCCTTGCGATACTTCACGACACTGCTCCGGGGGAACCCCGCAGCATCGGTTGGCCATGATCCTGCCGGTGCTGTCATGATCTTAAGCCTGATGGTCTCGCTGTTGGTGACCGTCATCAGTGGTATGTCACTCTTTGCTATGGAAGGTAGGGGTCCACTGGCAGGAACGTTTGTCATCGAGTTCTCCGCAGGGGCAGTGGAGACGGTTCACTCATTCGCGGCCGACACCACCCTTGCTCTGATCGCTGTGCATGTCACCGGTGTGATCGCAAGCAGCCTGCTGCGGAAAGAAAATCTGCTGCTCGCCATGCTGACCGGACGTAAAGCGCAGAAGGTCGAGGCACCATGAACAAGCTACTGGCTACCGTGCGTTTGCGTTTAACGTTAGCGCTCTTTTTATGCATACCCTGCGGCGCATACTCCGATGTAAACCATCAGGTTCAGCAATTGATGGAGGAACTGCGCAGCGAAGCTGCCCGCCCTTTCACTGCGCAAGCGGGTCTTGAACTGTGGCAGCGCGAATCAGACGGTCGCAGCTGCGCGAGTTGTCACACCGCCGATCCAGACGTTGAGGGGCGCCACGAAAAGACCGGCAAACTGATCGAACCCATGTCTCCTTCGGTCAATCCAGACCGTCTGACCGAAATCAAAAAGATCAACAAGTGGCTTCTGCGCAACTGCAAATGGACTTTCGGACGCGAGTGCACCGCGCAGGAAAAAGGCGATGTTCTGCTATGGTTAACTCAGCAGTGAGTGGCGCAAGTGGTTAATGGTGGAAAGATGACGCGAACACAATGGTTAACAGGGTTAGCCCTGATGGGGTCAGTGTTGATTTTTGGCCTGTCAGGAATCGTGCTGCATGCAAGTGAACCCGCTGCGGCTGCCTATATGAAAGACGAGCTCTATATTGAAGAGTGCGGTGCCTGTCACCTGGCCTATCCACCCAATCTTCTGCCGTCAGCAGGATGGCAAGCCATGTTGGATCAACTTGCTGAGCACTTTGGCGAGAACGCGGAGATGGATGACGAAACCGATGACCACATCCGAAGCTATCTCGAGGCGAACGGTCTTAAACCCGGCGAGCCCTCAACTGTGAGTCAGCTGCTGCGCAACCTGCCGCAGACCGTGCCGCTGCGAATTACCGACCTGCCAGCGTTTGTTGTGGCCCATGATCCGGTCCTTGAGAGTATGCAGGTCGAGACGGTGGGGGTCGGTTTTTTCAGCCCCTGTGCGGATTGTCACCGTGAGGCTCTCGATGGTCTCTTCGACAAGGAATTGCTGCATCCTGGTTATGGTCCGAGCACCTGGGGCAGGCAACAATGACCTGCCCTGCACGCCGTTCCCACGGAGCCAACTGATATGCCCGCCAAATCAAGCACACCGATGTCGCTGAAGGATCTGCAGGCATTCATGGATGCGTCGCCATTCATCAGTTCGTCAAAAATGCAGATCACCGCAAGCGATCCCGAGCAGGAGACGCTGACTGTGAGCATGCCACTCAAACCGGAATTCGAACGGGCACCCGGCAGTGGTCAGTTTCACGGCGGACCGATTGCCGCCCTGATCGACACCGCCGGTTGTTTTGCGCTGGTGATGGTGCTCAATCACGGTGTGCCCACGATCAACTTCCGCTGCGACTATCTGCGGCCGGCAATGAACACCAGCCTGCGCGCCATCGCAACCGTGCGCCGCGCGGGACGCACCGTTGGTGTGGTCGACGTCGATGTGCTCGATGACAGCGACCGTCTGGTTGCGGTCGGTCGCGGTACATTCGGCAGTCAGGCAGGCTGAAGGACGATCCTGATGCAGCGCGTTCTGATCTGCGTTTTAGCGTTCACGTATTCCGTGATGACGGCCGCAGCGAGCGCGCAGCAAGCCCATCATGGCGACGGTCTTGATCCAGCACCAGGGCATCAATGTGCTGACTGACCCCATGTTCAGCAACCTGGCATCTCCTGTTTCTTTCGCCGGTCCACTGTTTAGACCCAGGCCCTTGCGCGCTGCCGGGCGCGTGCTCGATTTCAGACCTTGTCCGATAGAGGCTCAACCAGAACGATGGTCAACCCACAGGTTAGACCCTCTCGCTGCCACCCTATAGGCTCATCGGGTCCACTCATGTATAAATACTGGCTCAACCAGGTTTAATGGACGATCGACCGGGCCCAACAGGAAGGACCATGAATCAGACTGAACAACCCGTGCTCTACAGGGTTCTGGATGGCACAGCCACCATCACCCTCAATCGACCGGAAATGCTCAACGCCATGAACAATTCACTGATGAGTGGTTTGAGCGACGCCCTGCAGAAGGTGAAAGCCGACACCGATGTAAGAGTGGTGGTGTTGACAGGTAACGGACGCGGTTTCTGCTCAGGCGCTGATCTGGCGCAGGTCGCTCAACCGGATACCGAGACGCAGACCTCGGGTGACGCCGACACCGATGGGATCTTCAACACCGCAATCCGCGACCTGAACACCTGCCCGGTTCCGACCATCGCCCGGATCAACGGGCCGGCAGCCGGTGGTGGTTTCGGTCTGGCGTTGGCCTGTGATATCACCATCGCATCAAGCCACGCATTCTTCATCGCCACGTTCGGTCCGCGGCTGGGGATTGTGCCGGACATGGGGGCGACCTGGAGCATACCCATGCGCGTGGGACGCGCCCGCGCGCTGGGCATAACCCTGCTCGGTGAACGCATCACTGCAGCGCAGGCACTGGCCTGGGGTCTGATCTGGAGCGCCGTTGAACACGAAGATCTGGATGCCGAAGTTTCGCGCGTGGCCCAGATACTCAAACGCTCATCACCGAACACCGTCACGCGCATCCGCCAGACCATCGACGCCGCCAGTTACACAACATTCAGCGATCAACTGAATATTGAGATGCAGCATCAGGCTGTGCTCATCCCGCGCAACATGCGCGAGGGCGCGCTTGCGTTCATGGAAAAACGCGAACCACTCTTCGGCAACGAACGCGACCAGGACACCTGAACAAAGGTGGGGGCAGAGTAAAGCGCCAGAGTAAATACGAACGACAGCCCTACAAACCGACCGGTCGAGGCTCTTCTGAAGTTTGAGGTCTACGCACAAATACCAGCGTGACCAGAATTCCCACCACGGCGATCGGCCAGAACGCGGCGACATCCAGGTCCGCCAGATCCGTGGACCGATCCACCGTCAGATCGATCGCGAGCCCCAGGAGCGGTGCAAATATCATGGTCGCAAGACTCTGCGCCTGGGATTGGATCGACAGAAGGGTCGCGCCCTTGTCCTCTTCTCCGTGGGAATCGATGCGGCCGACATAGACCGGTCGCCACACATTCTGCAGAAAGTGATAGCCCACCAGAGCCACAATGGCGAGCGTCTGCAGGCCCAGATACAGCGCCGGCAACAGAACAACGAAGAGCCCCGCAAGAATGAGCCACATCAAACGGGTTGCAGCCTCCTCGCCACCGGCAAGCTTTACCAACCGGTGCGCCTGACGACTGGCCACAGCGGAACCTAGAAACAGCAGAAAATAGACCGGTCCGATCAGAATGACAGACGCCTGGACTTCACTCAGATCAAGATCAGAAAACAGAACGACTGCCAGCGGGATCGCCGCAATCTTGAGGATCGGCTGCAGGTAGTCTTTGCTTGCCTTGAAATATCCTTCAAAACTCATCGATTCAAACATCAACCGGCGCAGGGCAGGTCTGGTGAAGACCAGAGCAAACGCATCCCGCAGATGCGCGACCACTTCGCTGAACTTCACCCGGCCTTCATGCGGCTGACCATCGAGCTCCTTTGGATAATTCCCGACATTCAACATGTTCAGCACGAACGGCGGAATCGACAGAAAGAATATCCAGGTGTAATCGTCGAACCAGTAAACCAGCAGACAGGCAAGCACCACCGAGAGGGCTGATCCCAGCTTGCTCCACGAGCGGGTGTAACCATATACGCGTGTACGCTCATCGGTCCGACCGTTCTGACGCAGCCAGTTGAAGATGAGCGCTTTGTGGGTGCCGGAACGAAACGCGTCGCCAAAAGCATACAGAGCAAAGGCAAACGCAATCATGATCGCTGTGACCAGAACGGATTGATCCTGCGCATACAGCGAGGTCAGACCAAGGAGACTGAAACTGACTATGTAGCAGGCAAAGCTGAACAGCAGCGATCCACGCCTGCCCATCAGGTCGGCGATGGCCCCAGAAGGCACTTCCGCCAGATTCCGCAGTACTTCGCGCAGGCCGATCAGACCGCCGATCACTGTGAAGCTCAAGCCCATGTCCAGAAGCGCGAGTAATATGAACGGCTCGAAATACTGCTGATTTTTCAGAAAGCCATAGAGGCTGAAGCGAAACAACATTTACAGAAGAGACCGCAGCGCACTTTCGATCTGTTCACGGTAGATCGTTGCCGTCGACCCATAGCAGCGGACCGTCTGTTTGGCCCCGATCATCAGTTTCAAACCATCGGGCAATTCAGTTTCGCGGATGTGCACACTGATCAGTGGCGTCGACAGATCAGTGACGAAACTCACTTCATTGATGCAGTGACTTGAAACAACAGACCGGTCTGAAACAAAGTACATGAACACCGCCGCCTGCCGGATGCGCGCAGCTAACTCATCGCTCCAGCGTGATCCCGCCGGTATGCCCTCGTCGTACCATACATTGAACCCCTGCCGCTTCATCCAGGCGATTTCGCGTTGAACCACAACAGCATCGGCATGCGCATAACAGACATACACGTAGGGTTCGGTGCCGTGATAGGCCGGTACACGTTGCAGATTCAGATCGGCTTCCGGATCGAGCCACGGCCGTCCGTTGCCGATCACGTTGATCCTGTCTGTGCGGTCAGGGTATTCAGGTTTCAACCCGGCCATATAGCCAGACAGAACTGACCGGATCAGATAGAAGCTGGACACCGGCAGCGCCCGGGTTGACCCGAGCAGACCTTCGCCGGGGCCGAGAAAGCGCTGGACCTTGTCGCCGGTAATCGGATCCGACTGAACAATACCGAGCAGGCCGGCCTCGAACAGGGCGGCAAATGATTCCATGCCGGTAGCCCCGCCAGGAAATTTGTCATCAAACTCCAGCGCCAGTACTTCGAGCTGATCCCGACTGATCACGTTCGATGGTATACCCGCCAGCAGCCCACGCACATCCAGATCACCCAGATGAGGAGATATCTCGTTCAGGTATTCCTGTGCAATTTCGATGGCCGCGTTGTTAACAATCTGTTTGAAGACCCGCTCGGAACCCCGGTCTGAGGGTTCAATCGACGAGAGCTTCTGACCGACCGTCATCAGATCGCGCGGTCGCAGAAGCGTGTGGCGTTCGATGTAGTCAAATGCTTCTTCGACTTCGCCTGTAAACCCATGGCGCGAACTGCTGCGACCCAGAAAAGCCGTCATGGGATCGTCACGCAGCCGCTCGGGCTGGGCCAGGTTGTTCTTGCGCTCGTGCAGAATGTTGTTCACAAAGATCTGCCGCAAACTGGATTCGCTGTAAGACACATCGATGGCACTGCCGCGATACTGCTGAACCATTGGACTGATCTCGGCCAGGCGATCAAATGCTTCTTTGCGAACCGACGCAAATACCTTCAGGTGTTTGGTGATACGACGCAACTGATAGGCTGTTTCTACGAGCGACATCTGCGATAAAAACCAGATATCCGGCGATAACTCACCCGAATAGCTGGCTCGCCACGCCGGTGTGTGTATGTGTTTGTTAAAATACTCATCCACGCTATCGATGAATATGGCGACCGGCCGCTGCAGCGCACGCAACAGCGGAACCAGAACAGTATTGGTTTCCTGCGCGCATCGGTGCACATCGCCCGGCGGAAAATCCAGCAGCACAACAAAATGATCAAGCACGCTTTTGAGTTGCCGGTTATTCACCAGATTGGTGAAGCGTGGTGACAGCTGAAGATCTTCCGGCAAACCCGTGTGTTTCAGCACCGCGCAGGCAATTGAGGTCAACCAGACCCGATCCCAGGGTTCGATATCACAATCATAGATCCGCAACACCTCACGGCTGAACACCTTGTTGCCAACCGGTTTATCGAGCAACGCATCAAGCGGCAGACACAGATGGCCCAATTCCTGGTAACGGATCCGCTTGGCTTTGAGCAGCAGGGTTTTGCCGAAACCCTTGGTGCCCACCACAATAAACTTGTCGTCCCGATCTGAGTCGAGAAAACTCCTGATCCAGGAGGTTTTATGCAGCAGATCAGAATCGAAGTCTTCGGCGATCTGGATGTCGTCAGCGTCAATGGTCCAGGGTCTCATGGCCGCGGGTACGCTCCGATGGCGTTCGAGCGCGCACGATATCAATCAGATCCGTATTCCACCAGCAGACCTGCCCCGGTTCGGGTTACAAATATAATGACATCCATTATTATTAGCACTAATGTAGGGCATCCTTCGAACGATTCCTTAAAAAAGGTGTGGTGTGAGAAATTTTGCCGTCGTCCTGATCCTTCTGGCCATGGCGGGTTATACCGCCTGGCAGAAACGTGTTGAGCTTCTGGTGTGGGGTGCGCCAAAGTTGCAGGAACTCCTGGACCCGATCCCGCCGAACGTCCCCACCACCTGGCAGCAGGGGCCTGAAACGGCGCTCGCATCCCCCGCGGACCGGCCTCCCAACATCATTCTGATTCTGGCCGATGACATGGGCTTCAACGATGTGTCGCTGTACAACGGCGGCGCCGCAGACGGCAGCGTGATGACGCCGAACATCGATGCAATCGCAAATCAGGGTGTGGCCTTCTCCAACGGCTACGCCGCCAACGCCGTTTGTGCCCCTTCGCGTGCGAGCATCATGACCGGCCGCTACTCCACCCGCTTCGGTTTCGAATTCACCCCTTTTTTCAAAACCGGCGCCACCATCTTTCAATGGATGCAGGATATCAACCAGCCAGTCCTCCCTTCTTATATCGATCATGCCCAGGTGGAAGCCCTGCCAGCTATGAACGATCTCGGTATGCCACCCAGTGAAGTGACTATCGCCGAAGTCCTTAAAGCCCGCGGCTACTACACTGCGCACATCGGCAAATGGCATCTCGGCGGCGCCCCGGAAATGCGTCCTGAAAACCAGGGCTTTGACGACAGCCTGTACATGCGCGGTCTGCTCTACCTGCCCGCAGATCATCCTGATGTGGTGAATGCCCGGCGCGAAGATGACGGCGTTGAACGCATGGTGTGGGCCAACGCCCGTTATGCTGCCGACTTTAATGGCTCTGCACAATTCGAGCCCGCCGGCTACATGACTGACTACTACACCAACGAGGCGGTCAAGGTCATCGAGAGTAATCGCAACCGGCCGTTCTTTCTGTACCTGGCCCACTGGGGAATTCACAACCCGCTGCAGGCTCTGAAGGAAGACTACGATGAGTTCAGCCATATAGAGGATCACTCGTTGCGGGTGTATTCCGCCATGATCCGCTCACTTGACCGTGGCGTGGGCAAAGTGGTTGAGGCACTGGAAGCCAACAGCCTGACTGAAAACACGCTGATTGTTTTCACCAGCGATAACGGCGGCGCTTCCTACATTGCGCTGCCGGACGTCAACAAACCTTATCGAGGGTTCAAACTGAGCCACTTCGAAGGCGGCACCCATGTGCCGTTCATGGCCAAATGGCCGGCCCGCATCGAACCCGGCTCAACCTATGCCAACCCCATCCACCATATTGATCTGTTCCACACCTTCGCTGCCGCCGCGGGTGCTGATATACCCATCGACCGCAAACTCGACGGGGTGGACCTGGTCCCCTATGTTCGCGGTGACCTGCAGGGCAAGCCCCACGAAACCCTGTTCTGGCGCGAAGGCTACCATCAGTCAGTGCTTCATCAGGGCTGGAAGCTGATCCGCACCGAGGGGCCGAACAAGTCGAAGTGGTTGTTCAACCTTGATAGCGACCCCACTGAGCGGAACAATCTGGCGCTCAGCCGGCCAGCTCAGGTGGAGATACTGGAGGCCCTGCTCGATGCCCATAATGCCGAACAGGCTGAACCCATGTGGCCAAGTATCATCCAGTCCCCTCAGCTGATCGACAAACACGGCGGTCAGACCTATGAAGAAGGCGACGAGTATATTTACTGGCCGAACTGAACATCTTTAAGGAGGACGCAATGAAAGTTGTAAACCAGGTTCAACCAGACGCCAACCAGATGAAAGGGTTTGCAGATCCAGGCCCCGAAGGGCCCATCTATATGGTGAATCTGCTGAAGTTCAAACCGAAGGCCGAATACGCCGATGGCCGCGCAACCGACCTGACCGGAGAAGAGGCCTATGCGATCTATGGTGCCGGTGTGTCCAAACTGCTGCTTGAAGTCGGCGGTGCGCCCATGTTCAGCGCATCGGTCGAGAGGCTGATGCTCGGTGAGGTGGAGGATCTGTGGGACAAGGTCGCGATTGCCATGTACCCCTCGCGCGCTGCCATGCTCAAGATGATGCAGATGCCCACAATGGCCGAGATCGGTGTTCATCGCGCAGCCGGTCTGGCTGGTCAACTTAACATCGAAACCGCCGGTGCGATGGGTGCCTGGCTGAACAAACCCGACATTTGAACCTGTGCCCCTAGACCGAAGCTGTTAGACCGGTGCTGTTAAAAATTCTCGCAGCGATCACCGGATTGATCGCCGTGGCGCTCGGCATGCTGTTTCTCTACCCACGACCGCTTGACACCACGCAAGCGCAGGTGTTTGCCGCCGACGGTGCGGAGCTTAACTACTGTGATCTGCCGGTGCTCGATGGCAGCGGTCTGCTGGCAGCAGATATCCCCAAGGCTTTCACGCCGCAATGCGGCTGGACCCGCTGGCCCATGCCGGTGCTGGCGCAATGCAGTGAACCACTGGCCCCTGGTGTGGCTGACCTGCGCGGTCTGTGGCGAAGTACCTCCCCTGCGGGTTTCGACCACGTGGAACGGGTGGAGCAGTGTGGCAACCGGACCGTGGTGACATCGGCTGGCATCATCCACGACTTTATATCTGACAAAACGCTGGCCAACGGCTCGCGCGACATCGAACCACCAAGCTGCATGAACACCTGGGTGTCTATCGAGTGGGAAAACGGCGTCCAGAAATATCATCCGTTCGGTCTGCCCTACACCATTGTGACAAGACAACGTCAGGGCGAGGAACTCGTCTGGAACTACCCGGCTGTTGGCGAGGTTCGAATGCAGCGAATCTGCAGCGTCCCAGCCGGGCATAGATCCCGCGGTTGATTCAGTCAGGCAGCCCGAGCACCCGCTTGGCAATAATATTCAGCTGAATTTCCTTGGTGCCGCCAGCGATGGTCAGTGACTTACCGTACAACCAGTTGCGTGTTATCGCGGTCTCGGAAGGCAGAAACTGCTGATCATCCACACCGACGGCACGGATGCCCATGGCGTCGACCATCAGTTCATCACCTTCCTGTTTCAACAGCGCACCGGTCAGTTTGACCGCGGACGAGGCAAAACCCGGGGCTCGAGACTTCAGTTCTTCAATCACCCGCTTCTGCGTCAACTTCTGGGCCGCGTCATTCATGGTGTAGTTGACCAGGCGTGTGCGCAGTGCCGGGTTAACGATGCGCCCGTCGCTGTCGGAGGCATAGCTCACGACTGTCTTCGGTACACCGCTGTCGTCATTGCGCCCGCCCTGCGACCCGGAAATGTTGATCCCCGCATGGGTTGAGCGTTCAAACTGCAGCAGGCGCTTGCCCACCGTCCAGCCATTGTCTACCCCACCGACCACATCATCGGCGCGGGTTGTCGCATTATCGAAGACGGTTTCGCAGAAAGGTGATTTGCCCGATAGAAGCCGAATGGGATGCACCTGCACACCAGGCTGCTGCATATCCACCAGCACCAGAGAGATCCCCAGATGCTTGGGTTTGTCTGGCGATGTGCGAACCAGAACAAAGATGTAGTCACAGTCCACGGCGTCGCTGGTCCAGGTTTTACGGCCATTGATCACATACTCGTCACCCTTAAGCACGGCACGGGTGGTCAGACTGGCCAGATCCGATCCCGCACCAGGTTCTGAATAACCCATCGCCCAGGCACCTTCGCCCCGGGCGATTCTCGGCAGCCAGCGTGCCTTCTGCTCATCGGAGCCATATTCCAGCAGGGTCGGACCTATATAGTTGACGCCCCGACCAGTGAGCGGTGTACGGGCGTTGATACGCTGCAGTTCTTCTATGAGCACCCGATACTGATCGCGATCAAGCTCGGCACCGCCGTACTCCTTTGGCCACAATGGCACCGTCCAGCCCTTCTGCGCCATCCGGTCCAGCCACAATGTAAGGTCAACGGGCAGTTTGATCGATCGACTGCCGATCGACATCGGACCCGGTCCGCGCGCGCCCTGCGGGCAGTTTTCGTTAAGCCAGTCCCTGGTTTCCTGCCGAAACCGATTCAGATCATCCATTGAAATCCCTCACCTGCCCTTAAGAGAAGATCCTACCGCGACAGCCGGTGCTGTACATCAGCAAACATTGCGGTAGTTTTGACAGCACCCCGGGCACACTTCAATTCCCACACCATTTTGACAAGGGACGCGCACATGAAATTTGGTCTCAGGTACTGCAACACCGGTCGTTATGTGGACCCGGTCAAGGCCATCGAGCTTCTGCAGGCGGCAGAACAAGCGGGTTTTGAATCTGCCTGGACGGTGGAGCACACCATCGTCCCGGCCGGACATGAATCGATTTATCCCTACTCCGACGACGGCCGGATGGCCGGTGGGCGGGCAGACATCCCGCTGCCTGATCCCCTGATCTGGCTCGCTTATGTGGCGGCCCACACCCGCACCATCAAACTGGGGACCGCCATCCTGATCCTGCCGCAGCACTCACCGGTGACCGTCGCCAAGCAGGCGGCCACCCTTGATTCAATGAGCAACGGCCGGGTTCTGCTCGGTGTTGGTGTGGGCTGGTTACGAGAGGAATTTGAGGCTCTGGGGGCGGATTTCGATACTCGCGGTCCACGCACCGACGAATACATTCAGGCCATGCGTCATCTGTGGCAGGACGAGGCTCCCACCTTCAAGGGTAACTATGTTCAGTTTGACAAGGCCTACTGCCGTCCACAGCCTGTCAATGGCAGCATACCCATCATTATCGGCGGCCACACCGGTGCAGCTGCGCGTCGGGCCGGGCGCCTGGGAGACGGATTTTTTCCGGCCCGCGGTCTGTCTGTTGATCTGCTGGATATTGTTCGGTCGACAGCGCAGGCAAACGATCGTGATCCCGAGCGCATCGAGATCACCGCCAGCATGCCCGACAACGTGGATGACATCGCTACCTTGCGTGATCTGGGAGTATCGAGAATCGTGGTTCCGGTCACCCCGATGGCGGGTATGTCTAACCCGATCTCAGGTCCCGATGACCTGGCAGGATGGCGGGACATCATCGCCCGATACAGTGATTGAAGGCGGGTGGAATCAGATCAGCAGGCTTTCATCGATCGGGTGAAACTCGGTTGCAGCCTGCACCAGCGCATCGGCGGTCAATGCGCGCACACCGAACACTTCTGATTCAACCCCCCACTTGGCCGCGATGGTCTGCAGCAGAATGGCAAAGTCACCATCACCAGACAGCAGAATCACCCGATCGACCTGTGCTGCGTACTCGAGCACATCGATGGTGATCCCCACATCCCAGTCACCTTTCGCTGAACCATCACTGCGTTGAATGAAAGGTTTGAGCTTCACTTCAAAACCGATATGCCGCAACGCTGACTGAAAGCGTTGTTGAGAACTGTCACCACGGTCGGTTGCATAGACGATTGCCGTGACGATCTCAGCACGCTTCTCGATCGCCTCCCAAAGTGCACGGTAATTGAACTGCCGACCGAATGTCTGTCGGGTGGTGTAGTAGATGTTCTGGACATCGGCAAACAGCGCAACTCGCATTGAAGGTTCATTTGTGAGGGGAAGGCAGCATGGTAGTCGTTTGCAAGGAGCAAGGTCGAATCTGATCGTCTGGGACTGTTCAGGATCGCCCGTAAAGTGAGTTCTCTGCGGCCGTGGTTCTGGTAAGCTCAGCCTGTCCAGGGGAGGAACAGAATATGAACAGATTCATCGGCACCTGTATCGGTCTTACGCTCGCCACCTATCTTGCCGGTTGCGGGGCGCCGGAGAGCGCACCAGCCGAATCGGCACCATCACCTGCAGCACCCGCACCCCAAGCTCAACCCCCTGCTGCTGCCACTGCAGATCCGCGTTTCAACGGCGGCAGTCTGACCATGCCGGCAGACACCATCACAGCAGAACCCGCCGCCAATGCCGAGCGCAATGCCTATTTCGGTGATCTGCATGTGCACACGGACTATTCGTTTGATGCGTACGCATTCGGCACCATCGCCACACCCTATGATGCCTACCGATATGCCCAGGGTGAGGCGATCAGACATCCGGCGGGATTCGACGTTCAGTTAACCCGACCCCTGGATTTTTACGCCGTCACCGATCACGCCATGTTTCTCGGCGCCGTAAAGGAGGCCGCTGATCCCACCACCGCCTTTTCGAAACTTGCGCATGTTCAGGGCCTGCACAATCTCAACCGACCAGAGAACATGAGCCTCGAAAGCCTTCCGCAGCGAACTGCTGCATTCGGCGGTTTTCTGCCAGACACCCTTCGAGGCATTGTTGACGGCAGCATCGACGCCGACATGGTGAACCAGATCTCCAAGGACGCCTGGGCCGATATCGTGAAGGCAGCACAGGGTCACAACAAGCCAGGCACGTTCACCACGTTCGTCGCCTACGAATACACCTCCTCCACCGATGATCGCGGCAACCTGCACCGGAACGTGATCTTTCGCGATGCAGACAAACTGCCGGCCATGCCGTTCTCACGTTTTCACAGCCAGAATCCCGAAGGCCTGTGGGACTGGATGGATGGTCTGCGAACGCAGGGCATCGAAGCGCTGGCCATCCCGCACAACTCCAACGGCTCAAATGGCCAGATGTTCAAGCTGGTCGACTGGGCAGGGAGTCCGCTGGATGACGGGTATGCACAGCAGCGCCTGCGCAACGAGCCGCTGGTTGAGATCACCCAGGTCAAGGGCACGTCGGAAACCCATCCGGTTCTCTCAGACAACGATGAATGGGCAGATTTCGAGATCATGCCGTACCGCATCGCCACCACGCTGCACAGTGAACCTGTTGGTTCCTATGCCCGGCATGCTCTGCTGAACGGTCTCGCTCTGCAGGACCAGGGGATCGCTAACCCGTACCAGTTCGGTTTTGTTGGCGCATCAGATACGCATACGGGCGCCGGTTCGTTCGAAGAAGAAAATTACATTTCCAAAGCGGGTCTGCTCGACAGCTCCGGCCAGCGGCGCGGTTCAGTGCCCCTGTCTGCAGGCAACGCTGAAATCATCAAAACCGCAGGCCGTGTGAATCTCAAAGAAATCGATGGCAAGAACTATGTCTCCGGCGCATACGAAACCTGGGGTGCATCGGGGTTAACCGGGGTATGGGCTGAAGAAAACAGTCGCGACGCCATCTATCGTGCTTTCCGCCGCAAAGAAACGTTTGCTACATCGGGCCCGCGCATGAAGGTTCGTCTGTTTGCCGGTTACGATTTCAATGACGCCATGCTCGATGACCCGGCACATCTCGCCATAGCCTATGGTGAGGGGGTCAGCATGGGTTCCGAACTGCTGGCTAACAAAGATGAGCCGCCCACTCTGCTCGCCTGGGCGGCGCGCGATCCGAACTCGGCTGCGTTGCAACGGCTGCAGATTGTCAAAGGCTGGACCGTCGAAGGTGAACACCATGAACTGGTTTACGATGTGGCCTGCTCGGACGGCAAGTCTATTGATCCAGCAACTAACCGCTGCGCCGACAACGGTGCAGACGTTGATCTGAGTGACTGCTCGATCTCCGCTGACCTGGGTGCGGGTGAACTCAAAGCCGTGTGGCGCGACCCTGATTTCGACCCCACCGAGCGGGCTTTTTATTACATTCGAGCTCTGGAAAATCCAACCTGCAGATGGTCTACGTGGGACGCCATACGAGCCGGTGTTGCACCGCGAACCGATCTGAAGACGACGCTCCAGGAGCGTGCGTGGTCATCACCGATCTGGTTTATACCCTGACGCCGTCAGCAACTCAGGGTGGGATAAGGTTCGTCAGGCCTTAACCTGTTACAGATCCAGTATCTCAGCGACTGCGCGGTAACCCTGGTCAATCGCGCAATCAAGATAGGCTCGCCCACCTGCATCCGAGTTCGCAATGGTCACATTTCCCCAGCGGGCCCGGCCGATCTCGTGGGGAGTTTCCCCTTCAGCATAGATCGGATCGCTCAACGAAGAATACTCATAGGCATAGCCGTGAGGCCATCGGTTGACAGTGATCCCCGCAATATCGAGCGCTGGATCAAAACCTCCTTCGCCCAGTGCACCGGCAAGCGTTGCGCGGATGTCACGCTCTATGTCTTCGAACGAAGTGGCCAGCAGCCGCGCTCGTCCGGCACGGTGCTGGTCACGCGGCGCCAGACCCGGCTGGGTTAAGCCACAAGAAAAAGCAGGATCACGGGCTCATCCGGGGCGGCGGAAAATGCGTATTTACCCAGGCTGACAGGAAAGTCCATCACGAAATAATCGTGAAATGCGCTCGGTGTAACTGCAAAACCGACGCCCAGCTTTTTCAGCGCCCGCCAATTGGTTAGAGCGACGTTGCTGTACACCAGAGGAATCTTCACCAGCGATTTCAAAGCTGCCTTCTGCGCTTCAGGCAAGTCGGGACACAGATACGGGATCATCATGTTGTAGCAGGCAAGGACTGCGGCCTTTCCTTCTGCGCGAGGTGTCCGACCGGCACGCTGGTAGTCGACGCTCACCCTACCGCTGTGATTGGTGACTTTTATCGCGGTTGAGTTCAAGCGTATGCGCACATTGTGTTCAGGCCTGTCGAGTTGAGCGTAGTCGAAGCGTGCCTGAACCAGGTCTTCGATGGCGTGAGCAGAATGAATCTCGGGAATCAGCGACCGGACCAGCAGGCGGGCGACAGACGCGTTGCCATCAGGAAAGTGATAGATATAGGGATCCGTCATCCAGACCAGCGCCTTGCGTAACCAACCCGCCCCGACGACGCCCAGTTGATTGATGCCCGGCAGACCGAACATCAGAGCGTTCAGCGCACTCACCGCATCGATGCTCACACCAAAAAAACCCGCCGGCAGG
>JAQBYL010000523.1 GCA_027622495.1 Pseudomonadota bacterium | reverse complement strand
CAGGAGTTAACCGACCCGCCACAGCAGCCGCAGAGAAAGCCATCTATTGCGCAGTGACGCCAGTACTCGCAGGTGTTCGGGTCGCCCTGTTCCTGCGGTTGGGCCCCGGCAGCATGACCGCGCGCAACGGGCAACAGCGGTAACGTCGCACCACCCAGCACCCCAACACCCAGGCGGCTCAGAAAATGCCGACGCGATGTATTGCGGGCGACAGTCCGGGTTCGCTTTGCAAGCCAGTCATCAAGCCAATCCATGTTGTTCTCCCCTTCTGGGTGCCGTGGGTGGTGAAGTGTTCGAACTCTTCAGTGATTGCGCTGCGTTGGTGTGAAGCGCCGTGTTCAGAACCGAGTCAATTGTCCGATCAAGCTGCATCTGATTGGCGATCTTCTGACTGATCTGCAATCGACCCTCCCGCATCACAACCAACCAGGGCGTTTGCCTTGCATTGAGTTCCAGACCCAGCCGCTCGGAAATGAGCCAGTGTTCGAATGGTTGATCGTGCTTCTGCGCATAATCCTTTGCAGTTGCAGCAGCTGCCGAAGTCACAAAGTAACCGACTGCGTTGTGGGTGTGTGCCAACTTTTCTATCCACTTCCCGAATACACGCACCAGCGGTTTGCAGACCTGACATTCGGGTGCAACAAACAACAGGATGAGTGTGTGCTGGGTGAGTGTTTCGCTTTTAATCCGTTCACCATCCAGACGCAGAATGCTGATATCGGGTAAACCTTCTGTTTTGTTTGCCGTGAGGGTAACACCCAGCAGATCACCGGCAGGCGCTGAGCGTTCGTGTAACACACCAATCTGCCGCATCACAGACAACACAACTAACCCGAGGATCACCACCCAGGCAACGAGCATTATGTTTGAGGCAACCAGCAACATCACTGACTGGGAAACTGCATCATTCCAGCGCCCAGAATCGGACCTTCTAGCGTCTTGATCAACTCGCCAGTGGTCGGGTCTATAACGTAAATCGGCGGGTCTTCACCACCGGCAACCAGCACCGGCTTTGCATCGTTGGATATACCGAGTTGTGTGACCTTTCCCGGCAGAACAATCTCAAGAACCCTTTCCTGGCTGTTCAGATCATAGGCATAAATACGGTCGCCGGGGTTTTTGTGACTGTCTTCGCCGTCCTGGTTCACCACAACAAAGTAGCGATTGAGACCGGCATGGGCTGCAACATAGTGCGCGCCACCGGTTCGCCAGTCGGCGGCAAGTTCACTTTCACTCAAGGCGCTGAATGATTCTGCTACCACCAGATCGCCGCTTGCAAAGTTCACCGGGTGAATCTGACCGTAAAACGAAATCAGATACCAGGTATTGCCTGCGCGCGCTGCCCGTTCAGTCACGGGATCATCGGCGGCGGAGAAGAACGGGGGTGTTTTTTCTTTGCTGACGATCTGCCCCTGGTCATCGAGCTTGAGGTGCATCAGGGTGCCATCGCCGCACAACATGGCAAAGCTGCGCGGGCCCGTAGGAAGAACGATCATGCATCCGCTGGTGGGTGTCTCAGCAATAACCGATCGGTTAACAAGATCAACAACAGTAACCGACATGGCTGGCGTCATGTTCGCAACAAACATGAATCGACCGTCATCGCTCATTCCACTGTAGCCACGCATCATGGCACCTGTAGCGCGCTTGGGAGGGATGATGATCTCATCGACCGCCGCCAGATTTTTGGTGTCGTACACAGTGATCACGTCTGTGCGATCACCACGGGTTACCCGCGGGTAATAAGTTTCAAGCGAATACAGAAGACTGAAGTCCGGGGCGATCTCCATGGCACCACGATAGCCGCCGGTGGAGAGCATGCCGAGCGTCCGCCCGCTGTCCACATCGACCAGGTACGCTTTTGAATCCATGTAACCTAAAAAGTTGGAATCGTTCAGCACCATCCAGTGTGGCGTGTGCGCACCCAGAGATTCCACGCTGATGGTTTCCGGCTCGAGTGGCTCTACATCGGCCTGCACGGCTGCAGACACTGTTAACAGCAGCACCAGGAGCACCAGAACTATCGCTGAACGCATACTCATTCCCTCACCTCGGTGGAACCCGCACGCTAGGCCTAAAATCACTGAATTTCAACCGACCCTCCTCGAAGGATCGGGTTTCAGCGTGGCATTGGCTGCGCACCACTTCCGTCAAACTCCGGACCCGGTTCATTGCCAAGAAAGATCGCACCCAGATCCTGGTACAACGGATGGGCCACCCAGCGATGGGTGGCACATCCGCGGGCGTCGCGGAGCTTCCTTTCCAATGGACTGTTCATGCGCATGCCACTGGTCCCGGCGGTATTGTGGATCGAATCCACCACGTTCATACACACATTCGCTGCATGGGTGCAGGCCAACCGGGCATTCTGTGTGGCTGCAGCCGACGGTGTCGCAAGACCTTCGTTCAGCTCCGCTTCTACTTCCCGCATGGCCTCGAAAACATACGCCCGAACGGCGCGAAGGTTTGCTTCGGCCTCTCCCATGCGGTATTGAGCGATCGGCCGATTCTTCAACGTTGAGCTTGAAAGCATCGGGATCTTGTTCTGGGCAAGCTCCGAGAAAGTCTGCAATGCACCACGTGCTACCCCAAGGGCGATAGCCGTCTTGTTGTAGGCCAGGCGCAGAGGTACCGGTATGCGATACACCGGGTTGGAGTACAGCGGCGGGGGCACCATCAGATCAACAGGGACCAGTCGTTCCGGTACGTAGGAGCCATCCGAAACAAC
>JAQBYL010000522.1 GCA_027622495.1 Pseudomonadota bacterium | reverse complement strand
CCGAGTTTGCGGTAGGCCTCGAGCAGGCTCACCGGCACCGGCGCGGCACCGGTCATCACCCATTTGAGACTCGAATGGTCGTACTGACCCGGATTGGGGACCTGCAGCATGAAATTCAGCATCGCCGGGACAGCCAGACCGGTGGTGATTTTCTCCTGCTCGATCAGTTGCCAGGCCCGAACCGGATCGAAGCTGCGCATGACCACGGACGTCGCACCCGCATACACGTTTACCGCCAGCGGTGTC
Source organism: Pseudomonadota bacterium (assembly GCA_027622495.1). Classification (GTDB taxonomy): domain Bacteria; phylum Pseudomonadota; class Gammaproteobacteria; order Pseudomonadales; family Azotimanducaceae; genus JAQBYL01. The sequence continues at coordinate 2,488 of JAQBYL010000522.1, read as the reverse complement.
AGAGCCCCCACATGAAACATGGGCAGGGGCGCCAGATAGATCTCACCGTCTGCGAAACTGGTGGTGGCCGCAATGGTGATCAGCGCCCAGATCGCCGTGTTGTGGGTATGCACGACCCCCTTCGGCAGGCCGGTGGTTCCGGAGGTGTACATGATGTAAAGCATGTCATCGTCGGCACCACGCGGGGTTGGCTCAGCCACATCGCCGCTGGTTCGAAACGGGTCATAGGCATCGGCAAAAAACGCGGCTTCGGTCTGGCCAACCTGAATCCAGTGGGTGATGTCGGTCTTGGTCCCCCGACTGTGCAGTTCGGCAACGAGCTCGACGAATTCCTCGCCGTAGATCAAACGCCGGGTCCCGGAGTCTTTGAGGATGAACTCCAGTTCATCAGCCACCAGCCGCCAGTTCAACGGCACCACCACCGCACCGATCTTGCTCAGTGCGAAATAACTTTCCATGAACTCGACGCTGTTCATGAGCAGCAGACCTACTCTTTCGCCCTCCTGCACCCCGGCGCCGAGCAGCGCGTTGGCCATCTGGTTGCAGCGTTCGTTGAGCTCACGAAACGTATAGCGACCAGCGCCGCCTCCGTCCACGTATCCTTCCCGGTCAGGCGTCATGAAGGCCCGTTTAGTCAAAAACAGTCCAAGGTTGTTCTGCATGCTGGTCTCTTCCCCTTTGTTCAAATTTATACTGCGTGCACCGGGCGTGATCCGAGCGGCGCAAAACCGGCATTGTCACGATTCCAGACGGCTAAGTGAATACAGCCTGCGCAGGAAAGCGGCCGCCTGGCGCGGTTTTTGGAGTCAGACTCATAAAAGCGTTACTTTCAGTAACTTTTGGGTTACAAAAATGACCACTTTTGATCTTGTGCACTGCACACTAATCCGTAGAATGCCCAGCTTCTTCACCGGTATAAGCAGTATTCATACCGATTGAAGTCAGGCGTGGCGCGGTGCCTCTCTCCCCTTCCTCCCCAGCTCCGCGAAGACAGTGCCTCAATGTGCTGTCGCCACGCCGCTCTTATTCCCTAACGCGTTCCTTCCTGGTGCCCGCGCACCTGATGCGCGCGTGCTTACAAACCGTGATCTCCCAGTCTGGACAGACCCTTTGTAACCTGTACAATCCCAATCCCCTTGTACTGGATGTACAGTTAAACGTGGATGACCTGTACCGGATTGGCGCCACTGCAAAACTGACCGGGGTCGCGGTAGAGCGATTGCGGGCCTGGGAACGTCGCTATGGCCTCATCCCCGCTCACCGCACTGGTAAAACCCGCTTCTACAGCTCAAGTCAGATCGAACGTCTGACCCTGATGCGTCAGCTGGTGGAGTCCGGTCACGCCATCAGTTCCCTGGTTGATCTGAGCGATGAACAGCTCGGCGCCCGTTTGACGGTCAACCGTCAGGCAGAACCGGAACGGGGCGGCAAGGTCGGTCTGATCGGTGCGAATCTGATCGTGCTGGAAAGTCGTTTTGCCGATAGCCCGCAGATCGATATCGCAGCCCGATGGTCCAACGTGGATGCGTTCCTCTCAGACCAGGACGGGGTCGACACCCTTGATGTAGTGGTGCTGCAGATGCCGGTTCTGATGCAGGATCCAGTAGATGAAATACTGGATTTTTACCAAGACGCCAGAATCATCCCTATCTATCAGTACGCAACCGACACGGTCCTTGCAAGTTTCATGGAACAGGGCCTCACCCCGTTGCGCTGGCCGGTAAGCTGGCACGATATTGAGCACGCCTGCGTCAGTTCCGGCGGCTTGCCGCTCAAAGCTGCAAGAACAGCGCCGCGCAAGTTCACGGACGAGCAGTTGATCGCGATTGCCGCAAGCCACTCAGAAGAGGAATCCGGTTGTGCAGGTCACGTGGTGGAACTGATTACCACTCTGAATGCGTTTGCTGAATACAGCCTGGACTATTCGGAGCGCAGTGCAGATCTCAACCGCTACGAACGCCTGCATGCCGAAACCACACAGGCTCGAGCGCAGTTGGAACTGGCCTTATCTGGCTTTCTTGAAGCGCTGTGACCCTGCCCGGAACCTACCTGGACAAGATCTGGACAATATCTGTACAAAAAGCTCAAATAAGTGTTGACACAAACTTTGTACAGTACATAATGTCTGCCAATCAAGTTTTAGGCGTGACAACAACTCCGAAAGCAGTCCTCCTTTCAAGTGTCCTTCCCCCCAGAAGCGGAGTTGCTTCAGCGGTTTCGATCACTGACACGCCTTTTTTCTACCAGACGGTCGCCCCCAAGGCGGCCGTCTCTCGTTTCAGGGTCGTAAATTCCGGCCGCACATTGTGTAATCATCGCCTGGAAGACCTGGTTCGCCAATGGTCTAACGGATTTCACCTGAAACGAGTGTCCTGAAACGAGTGTGTGAATTGAAAACCCTGCTCACCCCTTGCCTTGCGTTGCTCTTAAGCTTTTTAACGGGCTGCGGTGGTGGTGGCGGCGGTGGCGGCACACCACCACCCTAGTC
>JAQBYL010000521.1 GCA_027622495.1 Pseudomonadota bacterium | reverse complement strand
CCCCTGGATCTGGGTTGAACCAATCAGATCGGCGGCCTCCAGCAAACCGGGTAACAGGGCTTTAAGGTCGGCATTTTCGTTGAGGACTGCACTGGCGATCGCAGACCCGATGAAAATTTCATCGCTGCCGATATCGAGTCGGTTGGTATCGGCGATTTTTTTGATGTCGACAATCGTCCGTGGCTCGTTGTCAGTACTGCGCATCTGCACCATCAGGTCAGTGCCGCCAGCCAGAACCTGGGTTCGGCGTCCTTGGCTTGCGTGCTCGTCCAGCACAGAAAGCGCTTCCTCTACGGTGCCAGGCGCCGCATAAGCGTAAGCTCCCATATATTCTCCTTAAGATCAGGTGGGTCGCTAAGAAAAGCGCTCAATCTAACACAACTGTTTAAACGGTGAAGCAGTAAGACCGAACGGACTGCTACAATCACCGGCATGGATCAGACACTCAAAGACTTGTATATAAAGCACCTGGCTCACGTCGATCTTGAGTGGCAGGCGACTCTTCAACGCACTGGTTTTGACGCCGTCGTCCTGGCCGCTGGCACCAGTCAACGCTACTTCATGGATGATCAGAGCGCGCCCTTCAAGGCGAATCCGCATCTTGCACGCTGGTTGCCAACAGATCTATTGGAACACTCCATGCTGATCGTTACCGGCGATGGTCAGCCACGCCTGTTTTTCTATCAGCCCGCCGACTACTGGCACCTGCCTCCCAGCGTCCCCGACTGGATTACCCTGCCTACCGAAGTGCACAGTGATATCGAAACCCTGCACGCAGCCGCTGCGACCCTGCTCGGTAAGCGAAGCCGTGTCGCCCTGATTGGGGCGCAGACACAAACCAACCTGCCGGTGGACGCCATCAACCCGGCGGATCTGATCGCTGATCTCGACTGGGATCGGGCGCGTAAAACTGCGTTCGAAATCGCCTGCATGACACAGGCAACCGAACAGGGCGTCACCGGCCACATAGCCGCCAGGGCCGCATTCCAGGCAGGCTGCAGCGAGTTCGAAATACATATGGCCTATCTGCAGGCCTCAAGCCAGACCGCCGCAGACCTGCCCTATTCCAACATCGTCGCCCTGAACGAACATGCGGGTGTGCTGCATTACCAGTTCTATGACCGCGAAGCACCTGCGCGACATCGCAGCTTTCTGATCGATGCTGGGGGACGCCATCACAACTATGCGGCAGACATCACCCGCACCTATGCGGCAGCTGGCGAGACCGACTTCGCCGCACTGATCGATGCGGTGGATCAGGCTCAACAGCAGATCCTTGCTCTCATTCGACCCGGCCTTTCCTACCTGCATCTGCACGAGACCATGCATCACTTCATCGCCCGGATTCTGATCGATGCAGGTCTTGCCAACGGCTCGCCTGAAGCGCTCTTCGCTTGTGGTGCCACCCGGGCCTTTCTACCCCACGGGCTTGGGCATCTGCTCGGCCTGCAGACCCACGATGTCGGCGGTCAACAGGGTGATCGCCAAGGCACCCTGGTTCCGCCACCGGCCGAATACCCTGCCCTGCGGCTCACCCGGACCATCGAACCGGACCAGATCTTCACCATCGAGCCGGGTTTGTATTTCATTCCCATGCTGCTCGACCAACTCAAGTCATCGCAGGCTGGTGCGAATATCACCTGGGACGGGATTGCCAAGATGCTGTCCTGTGGCGGAATACGTATTGAGGACAACGTGGTAGTGACGGCTGACGGCCACACCAACCTGACCCGCCAGGCCTTTGCACGACATGGCTGACCTGACTGTAGAACGGCTTTTCAGCGATCCACCTCTGACCGGCCACCTGCCGGTCCAGATGAAATTTTCACCGGACGGCAGAACCATCACCTATCTGCAGGTTGGCCAGGATGATCGCGAGCGTCTGGATCTATGGCGATACAGCCTGGTGACCGGTCAGGCCGACAAATGGATCGATGCGCGCGATCTGATGCGCAGCGGTCAGGCCACTGCCGCCGAGCTTGCCGAACGGGAACGGCGACGGATGTTTTCCAGCGGTATTACCAGCTACGAATGGTCGCCGGACTCGAGCGGTGTGCTTGTGCCGGTAGACGGCGTTGCCTGGCTTGTCAGATCTGACACGAAAAACGTTGTTGCTCTGACAGGCGAAGATAACCGGCAGACAGATATCCGTTTTTCGCCCAGCGGACGCTGGATCAGCTTTGTTCGTGACGGTGACCTTTATCGGCTGGAAGTCACGACCGGAATTGAACAGGCGATCACCAAAGACGCGCAAGCCGGGATCACCAACGGTCTGGCCGATTTTATCGCACAGGAGGAGATGCACCGCTTTCATGGCTACTGGTGGCAGCCGGACGAAACAGCGATCGTGTTTACCCGTGTTGACGATTCCCGGGTAGCCCTGTCACATCGGTTCGAAATCAACGCCGATGGTTTCGATGTGATGCCGCAGCGATATCCGTTTGCCGGTGCGACGAATGCCGAAGTACGGCTCGGCCGCTATCAGTTCGACACGGGCACCACCGAATGGATCGCCTATGCAGACGACGATGAGGACTATCTTGCGCGGGTTGACCATGTGGCCGATCGATTGATCCTTCAGGTACAGGATCGCAGTCAACAGCAGTTGAAGGTGAAACAGGTGACCGGGTCGCAGGCTGTGACACTGTGGTGTGAAACTTCGCCAACCTGGATCAATCTGCACGACAACCTGAAGGCCGCAGACAAGAATCTGGTCTGGACCTCACAGCGTGATGAC
>JAQBYL010000520.1 GCA_027622495.1 Pseudomonadota bacterium | reverse complement strand
CAGCGTCACCCTCAGTTTTACCCTGCACCCTGTGCCCGCCGAATGCTTCCACCGATTGCGGTGTCAGGCCCAGATGCCCCATCACGGGAACCCCTGACTCAACAATATGAGCCATCAGATCGAGCTGACCGGCAGCACCTTCTATCTTCACCGAGTTGCATCCGGCCTGCATGAGTTGGCCGACAGCCTCCATACCTTGCGCCAGCCCTTTTCGTGCGGCCAGAAAAGGCATGTCGCCGACAATGAACTTGTCCGGCGCGCCTCGTGCGACCGCCTGGATGTGCAGCGCCATCAGATCTACCGTTGCATGCACCGTAGACTTGAACCCATGCATCACCATGGCCAGGCTGTCGCCGACCAGTAAGCAGTCGATGTCGGTTTTGTTCAGTACCTGTGCGGACCAGTAGTCGTAGCAGGTAATCATTGAGATTTTGTCTGATGTGGATTTGCGGTTTTTGAAGTCGAGAACGTTCAGAGCCATGAGGGCGTCTCCTTTAGCGGAAGCGCAACCAGGTTTGACCGGTGAGGACGTTTGTTAGAGCTATTTTGTGCCATCGGTACCTGTCCTTAAGTTGCGGATCAAGTCCAAGCAAATCATCGAAATGAAGTGCGCGTTGTTTCCGTCTGTGGTTTCAGATCGGAACTTTTGCGAACCTACAAAGGAATCAAGCGATTGTCCAGCCTTGAATCAGGCTTTTTTTGCCCCCATCTGCGCAAGGTGCACGCGGGCTAAAACAAGATTAGCAAGTACGGCGCCGATCAGGGCCATGAACATGTCCCACTGTGTATCCCAGACATCGCCCTGGGTTCCGAGGAATGCATCCGCTGCTTCGCTGACGGCAATTGCGGCCCACCATTCGATCAATTCGTATAGTGCGCTGAATGCCAGACATACGCAGACAGATAAGAAGAAGAGCCAGCCTTTCTTCGTAACTACCTGATTTCTAAAAAGTATCTCTCTTGCCAGAATGGCGGGAATAAAGCCTTGCGCAAGGTGACCCAGTCGATCGTAATGATTGCGGGACAGATCGAACCAATCCTGTAGCCAGAATCCCAAAGGCACCCGCGCGTAAGTGTAGTGTCCGCCGAGGATCAGTATCAGGGCGTGAACGAAGAGCAGCCAGTACAGCAGCCTGGTAAGTGGAAACCGAGAGCGGGTCAGCCACGCCAGTGGCAGACCAATCATCACCGGTATGACTTCCAACCACCAGGTAAGCGGGTCGTGGGCTCCGATGTACGACCAGATCATTGCCACAAGCATGAGACACAGCAGCACAATCAGCTCGACTCTGCTGGCCGTGTGAATGCTCGTCATTGGCGGCCTTTCGCCTGCGCCCCGTGGATATTGATCACCCCTCGAGAAAAGAAATCGGCAACCTGATCCGTTGTATAGCCGAGCTCCTCTAAAATCGTTTCACTGTGTTCACCCAGATGGGCTGGGGCGACAAATTCCGCGAGGGGGGATTCGCTGAAATTCAACGGCGAACCGAGAACCGGCAGTTGCCCGGCATCGAGATCCTCGACGTAGTCCACCATTCCGCGCGAGAGTACTTCCGGCGAGGTCAACGCAGCCTCGATGTCACGCACTTCACCCGCGGGAAGGTGGCGCATGCGTTGCAACCAGAATTCGCTGGTTTGAGTCAGAAATAGAGTCTGTATCTCGGCGAGAAGAGCCGGGCGATTGGTTGTGCGCAGACTTGAGCTGGCAAACCGCTCATCGGTAATCAGATCTTCCCGTTCTAACACATCGCGACAGAACTGTTGAAACAGACGATCAGTCGACACTGCGACGTACACGGGTTTGGTCGCAGTCTGGAACAGGCTTGTCGGCGTTGCATACATGTGGCTGTTACCGGTTCGCGGCGGTACTCGCCCACTGGTCAGGTAGTAGAGACCGGCATTTCCGAGCGCCTGGACTGCTACATCCATCAGACACAGATCGATTTCCTGCCCGATCCCATCCCGATTGCGGGCCAGAAGGGCAGCGCAGACTGCTGTGACACCCTGATGCGCGGTCATAGTGTCAATCAACGACAGTGGGTGGCGCAGTGGTGGTCCATCAGGCTCACCGGTTAAAGCCATCATGCCGAACTCGGCCTGCAGCACCGGATCAAAACCAGGACGGTCAGCTAGATCACCGGTCTGTCCATAAGATGATATGGACAGACATATCAACCGCGGATAGCGAGTTTTCAGCGTTGGATAATCTAACCCGTAGCGCGCCATTACGCCGGGGCGGAAGTTCTGCACCACGACATCGGTATTCTCGAGCAATCGGTGAACGATCTCCTGGCCTTCAGGCGTTCTGATGTCGAGTGCCAGACTGCGTTTCGATCGATTGAACGCAATGAAGAAGTGACCTCTCCCGGCACTCCCGGGATCAACCATGCGTCGGCCTTCTTCGCCGGTCACCGGATTTTCGATCTTGATGATCGATGCACCCAGATCAGCGAGTTGCTGGGTGCACAGCGGACCCGCGATGACGCGGGAAAAGTCGAGCACACGGATGCCGTCCAGCGGTGGCTTGAGTGTTGTCATGGTGCGTGATCTAACGTCAGTGCAGGCGGGGAGTGCAAGTTGACTTCAAAAGGGGTGGGGCCTAGTATCTCGCGCCTTCGAATACTCGAGCCTGATCGGGTACCTGTGGGGCCATAGCTCAGCTGGGAGAGCGCTACAATGGCATTGTAGAGGTCGACGGTTCGATCCCGTCTGGCTCCACCATCTAAACCTAATATAAATCAACAA
>JAQBYL010000519.1 GCA_027622495.1 Pseudomonadota bacterium | reverse complement strand
CGAAGCACTGCACGCATCTGTAGATGGCAAAGAAATCCTCAAAGGCCTGAATCTTGAGGTTAACGCAGGTCAGATCCATGCAGTGATGGGGCCCAATGGTTCTGGTAAAAGCACGCTGGCCAATGTTCTGGCAGGCAGACCCGGTTACGAGGTCACCAGCGGTGATATCCGCATCAATGGTGAGAGCATCCTTTGCCTGAGTCCGGATGAACGCGCTCATCGGGGTGTTTTTCTGGCCTTTCAGTATCCCGTGGAAATTCCCGGTGTGAGCAACATGGAGTTTCTGAAGACCGCCAACGACAGTATGCGCGCAGCGCGCAATCTGGAGCCGATGACCACGGCCGAATTCATGAAGACGGTCAGAGAAACCGCCAGTCATCTGGACCTGAATGTGGAGTTCCTCAAGCGTGGTGTCAACGAAGGCTTCAGCGGCGGCGAAAAAAAGCGCAACGAAATATTGCAGATGCTGCTTCTCGAACCGCTGGTTGCGGTTCTCGATGAGACAGACTCCGGGCTTGATATCGATGCTCTTCAAGTTGTGTCGCGAGGCATCAACGGCTTTGCCAACCAGCAGAACGCGATCCTTTTGATCACCCACTACCAGCGCCTGCTCGACTACATCGTCCCGGATTGTGTGCATGTTCTTGTCAACGGTGTAATAGCCAGGAGCGGCGACAAGACACTGGCGCTCAAGCTGGAAAAAGATGGCTATGGCTGGATCAGCGGATGACACGGGCCACCATCCAGGGCGTGAGTGAAATCGGCGACCAGCTCGGCAATCCCGCGGTGATTCCCGACCGGAGGCTGAGCTTTGCTCAGGATGTCGCCGACTCACTGAGCAGACCAACCACCCGCGAAGTCTGGAAGTACACATCTCTCAACAAGCTGCTTGCTGGTCTGACACGCGCGCCTGTCGCCACTACCGCTGCCAGCCCTGTTGCGGCCTCCTCATCAGGCGTTGTTGTGACACGCTTCAGAGCGGCACACGAACATGCGGGCTACATCCGTGAGCGTTTTGCAAGCGTTGACCCGGAGCGCTACCCGCTCGCCGACCTGGGTGCACATCTGTCATCGGACGGTGTGCTGATCGATGTCATGGCGTCTGTTGACGCAACCGTGCGTCTCGACTGGTCGTCAGCCCCCAGTACTCCTGTTGTCATCCGCGTGGCACCTGATGCGCGTTTGAATCTGATCGAAATCAGTGCATCTGAAACCGGTGGTGCCCGCTTCTGCGATCTGGCAATCGGTCGCAACGCCCAGGTAAACCACAGCCGTACAGACCTGGTGGAGGGCGGTACGTGCTGGCACTTTCATCGTATCACCCAGCAACGTGACAGCAGCTACACAATGTACACCCACACCAGGGGCGGTGATCTGCGTCGGCACGAATGCCAGGTGCTGTTAGAAGGCAGCGGTGCACACTGCAGTCTGACCGGTGGCTGGTGGCTGCGTGGACGTGAACGTCTTGACCAGCAGATGACCATCGAGCATCGGGCATCACACACGCAAAGCCTGCAGAAGTTCCATGCGATTGGCGATGATCGCAGCAAATCAACCTTCAATGGCCGGATTCATATTCACGCCGGCATCGCCGATGTGGACGCGCATCTTGTGAATCGTAACCTGGTGCACAGCGAGCAGGCCGAGATGAACACCAAGCCTGAACTCGAGATCTACAGCGATGACGTTCGCTGCTCCCATGGCGCCACCGTAGGGCAGATTTCACAAGACAGCATCTTCTATCTGACCAGTCGTGGCATCAGTCGATCTGCTGCCCTTGCCCTTCTACGTTCCGCGTTCCTGCGCGAGGTGGTCGATGGCGAGCAGAGTGATCTGGTTCTGGCGAGCTTCGGGCAGACTCAACCGTGAATGGGTTTGATGTTCGTGGCGATTTTCCAATCCTTGACCAGGAGGTCAACGGTCGGCCGCTTGTGTATCTGGATAGTGCTGCCACCACCCAGAAACCGCAGCAGGTGATCGATGCAATCAGTGGCTTCTACAGCACCATCAACGCCAATGTGCACCGGGCAGCACACTGGCTTTCAGATCAGGCGACAGAAGCATTCGAGGGATCCCGGCACACGGTCAGAGCATTCATCAATGCGCACCGCGTGGAGGAGATCATCTTCACCCGCGGCACCACTGAAGGGATCAATCTGGTTGCCTGGTGTTTGACCGCCCGCCTTAAAGCGGGTGATGAGATCCTGATCAGTGCAATGGAGCACCACTCCAACATCGTGCCCTGGCAGATGCTCGCCCAACGATCTGGTGCAACCCTCAAAGCGATCAGCGTGACATCAACTGGTGAACTCAATCTGTCTGACCTCGATCGTCTTGTTAACAAGCGCACCAAAGTAGTTGCCATCGGCCACGTGTCCAATGCGTTGGGTACAGTCAACGATATCAATCGAGTAATCGAAGCTGCCCGGTCTGTGGGCGCAGTGACCGTCATCGATGGTGCCCAGGCAGCTCTGCACTTTCCGCTGGATATGCAGCAGATCGACTGTGATTTCTACGCCTTTTCAGGCCACAAGATGCTTGGTCCAACCGGCATCGGCGTGCTGTACGGCCGTTACGATCTGCTCGATGATCTGCCACCCTGGCAGGGCGGCGGAGAGATGATCGAACACGTCACCCTGAACCATACAACCTACAACACCCTACCCTACAGATTCGAAGCCGGCACACCCAATATCGCGGGGGCCATTGGTCTTAAAGCCGCCATCGACTACATCAACGGACTACCGCGGGATGTGGTGATCGAGCACGAA
>JAQBYL010000518.1 GCA_027622495.1 Pseudomonadota bacterium | reverse complement strand
CCAGTGGGCTCATCGACAAGCAGGAACTGTTGTTCGCAAGAATTTCGGCGGCCGTTGCCATCGGGATTGCCGGTTATCTGGGGATCAATCCGCCCGGCCTGGTTGCCCAGGTGGTGGCATTTGCGTTCGGGCTCGCAGCAGCCTCGCTGTTCCCGGCCATCCTGCTCGGAATCTTCAGCAAAACCACAACCCGGGAAGGCGCGATCACCGGTATGCTTCTGGGTCTGATCCTGACCGCTTCTTACATCATCTACTTCAAAACCATTGCACCCGAACTCAACACCGCCGAACACTGGTGGTTCGGTGTTTCACCGGAAGGCATCGGCGTGCTCGGTGCTGCGGTGAATTTCGCGACTGCGTTTGTGGTCAGTCGCTTCAACCACCCGGTGCCCACCCACGTGGTGGATCTGATTGATAACATACGTATACCCGCCGGGGTGACTAATCCCCATGATCACTGACACTTGGAGGTAATCTGATGGCCCTGTTCGACACCCTGCAAGACTATGTTGGTAAAGAAGTCGGTTTGAGCGAATGGATGCGTATTGACCAGAGCCTCATCGATGTTCATGCAGCCAATACCGGGGATGATTCCTGGATCCATGTGGATCCTGCACGTGCGGCTAACGAATCACCGTTTGGAACAACGATTGCGCAGGAATTTCTGCTGCTGGCACAGCTACCAAAACTGGCGCGCAGTCTGACGGTACCCATGGACGGTGTAGCCTACCCGCTGAACTATGGCTTCGACCGGGTCCGCATGGTTCAACCGGTTGAAGTCGACAGCAATGTGAGAGCCCGCTTTGAACTCAAGAAAGTCGAGCGCAAAGGCCATCACGGTCTGCTTTTATATCTGGACGTGAGTATCGAGATCGAGGGTGACGATATCGCACCGGCACTGGTTGCGGAGTATCTCGCCTACCTGCGTCTGCAGGACTGACTGCGCTGAAACGCGCAGCCAGACCTGCACAAACGGAAGCTATCCACCAAATTTAAGTTTGGCCTCGCGGCGGCGGGCATGAAGGATCGGTTCGGTATATCCACTCGGCTGAGTAATGCCCGTCAGGATCAGGTCGCAGGCGGCCTGAAAAGCCACACTGTCTGTATAGCCAGGCGCCATGTTCCGATAGGCCGCATCACCTTCGTTCTGTTTGTCTACCACCACTGCCATGCGCTCCAACGCCTCCATCACCTGATCCTGCGAACAGATACCGTGGTGCAGCCAGTTGGCGATATGTTGACTGGATATACGCAGCGTGGCGCGATCTTCCATCAGCCCGACGTTGTTGATGTCGGGGACCTTGGAACAGCCAACACCCTGATCAATCCAGCGTACGACGTAACCGAGAATTCCCTGCACATTGTTGTCCAGTTCTTTTCGGACTTCTTCGGCAGACAGGTTAGCGCCCTCCAGCAGAGGGATCTTGAGGATGTCATCCACACTGGCCGCTGTGCGTGATTTTAAAGCAGTCTGCTGGTCCGCCACATTCACCTGGTGATAGTGCGTCGCATGCAGAGTTGCCGCCGTTGGCGAAGGCACCCAGGCCGTATTCGCGCCTGCCTGAGGGTGGCCGATCTTGATTTTAAGCATCTCGGCCATCTCATCAGGTTTCGGCCACATGCCTTTGCCAATCTGACCGACGCCTGCGAAACCGGTGGCGAGACCGATGTCTACGTTTGCGTCTTCGTAGGCTTTGATCCAGGTCTGTGCCTTGATGGTCTCTTTCGGTAGAAACGCACCGGCACGCATGCTGGTGTGAATCTCATCGCCAGTGCGGTCGAGAAACCCGGTGTTGATGAACACGATCCGGTCTTTCGCTTCCATGATGCAGGCTTTCAGGTTTACCGAGGTGCGACGCTCTTCATCCATTACGCCGATTTTGAGGGTGTTCTCCGCGATATTGAGCACCTCTTCTACCCGTCGGAACAGCTCAACCGTCAGCGCAACCTCTTTGGGACCATGCATTTTTGGTTTGACGATGTAGACGCTGCCAACCCTCGAGTTGAGCCTGAGTTTCAAATCGTGAACGGCCGCAAAACTGGTAACAGCAGCGTCCAGAAAACCTTCCGGTACTTCGCTGCCGTTCGCATCCAGGACGGCATCGGTGGTCATCAGATGGCCCACATTCCTGACCAGCATCAGACTGCGCCCATGAAGGCTCATGCGGTTGCCCTGGGTGTCGGTGTACTGCCGATCGAGATTCAGGCTGCGCACGATCGTGCGCCCGCCCTTCTCCATGGTTTCTTTGAGATCACCTTTCATGAACCCCAACCAGTTGGCGTACACCACACACTTGTCGTGAGCGTCTACTGCGGCTACTGAATCTTCGCAATCCTGGATGGTAGTCAGCGCGGATTCGAGGAACACATCTTTAACACCGGCCGGATGAGCAGCACCGACATTGTGAGCGCGATCAATCTGAATCTCTATGTGCAAGCCGTTGTGCTTTAACAGAATCACACTGGGATCGGCTTCATTCACATAGCCGACAAACGCATCGGGTTGCTTAAGCCCGGTATTGCTGCCATCGGCAAGCCCGCCTCCCAAAACCCGCCCCGCCTCGCCTCGGCCAATACCATAGGCGACAACATCAGCATGACTGGCACCATCCAGCGGCACAGCCGTATCGAGAAATTCGGCCGCTTTAGCAACCACCTTTGCTCCGCGAACCGGATTGTAGCTCGAGCCTTTTTCCTCACCCGGCAACTCCGGCAGAATGTCGGTGCCGTAAAAGGCGTCGTACAGACTGCCCCAGCGGGCGTTGGCTGCGTTCAGC
>JAQBYL010000517.1 GCA_027622495.1 Pseudomonadota bacterium | reverse complement strand
TCCGTTGTAACCTGTCGTGAGGCGCGGGGTTAACCCTTCGTCCGCGGGTGGGTCCAACTGCAAACCTGAGTCACCAGACGGTGTGCAGCCCGACATCACAAGAACAAGCGCAAACGAGAGCGTGTACATCATCATCTGCACAAAGCCAAAGCTCGCCAACGACCTGACCCTCATATCCCTCAATCGCGCAGAACCGGGGGGCTTGCCGCCAGAAAACAGAAACAGCCGAGCAGCGCAGTGGTAGCGAGAATCGCAAGACCCGGCTGATAAGCGCCGAAATAGTCCGCTGCCATCCCTGCGAAGAGCGGCCCCCCCGACATACCCAGCATTACGATCAGTGAGGAGAAACCCATGATCGTGCCGAACGAAGTCGAGCCAAAGTAGTCAGCGCGAAGAGCGACCATGAGGGGTCCGCGCGCGCCCCAGGCAAACCCGTGAATCACGGCAAAGGCAACCACCATGAGTTCGTTTACAGCATAGGCAAGCAACATCAGACCGATGAAGTGACCGACCATGCAGGCAACACAGATATAGCGCTTGTTCAGGCGATCACCCAGGTAGCCACCCATCATCTGACCCGCCATTTGAGTGGCGGTCATGATGGCAACGAAGATGCTGGCTTTGCCCATACTGTAGTCAAGACTCTCGATCAGATGTGGAACCAGGTGCACCATCACCGCCGAAACCGTCAGCAGGGCAATGGCGTGGCCAATCGAGATAAGCCAGAACGCCCGCGTGCGCATGGCCTGCCTTGCTGTGAAATCGGTTTTGAGCCGGGCGACCTCGGCCGCAGCCTGCTGTTCGTTCTGCACCGATCCATCGATCACTTCCCCGCGATCCTCCGGGCGATGGCTGACCAGTTGGACCAGCGGCAGGCCAACAAACATCACGATCAGACCGGAGACGAAGGCCGTGTCGCGCCAGCCATATACATTCAGGGCGACGATCACCACCGGCACCAGCAGACCGCCTAGCGAATAGCCGAGTTGAGACAGGGCGATCGCCTTGGCTCGATGACGATTGAACCAGTTGACCAGCGATACCATCAACGTCGCGAAGCCACCCAGGCTCGAACCAAGGGCGATCAGAATGATTGCGCCATAAAAGCCGATGATCGTTTCGATCCTCGACAACCAGAAAAAACCGAGACCGAACAGAACGATACCGATGCGCAGGATCAGGCGTGGTCCAAAGCGGTCGACCAGCCAGCCCTGCAACGGACCGAGAATGCCACTTTCGATGCGGGTCAGCGAAAAAGCGCCCGACACCAGTGTCTTGCTCCAGCCAAAATCCCGCTGCAGCAACACCATGTAAGCGCCGAAGGACTGCATCCACAGAAGGCTACCCAGCATCTGCAGGCCGCCGCTCGCAAGCACGATCCACCAGCCGTAGTACACCTTTCCTTCAGGGGCCAGGGTCTGGCGTATGCGACCCCGTTGATCAGATGTCATTCACACCGCCACGCGTTAGGAGTTGCGGATCGAGCAACCGCCGCAGTGTGTCGGCATCCATGTCAGTCATCTCGAGGGCCACGTCGATGATCGGCCGCTTTTCGGCGTACGCACGTTTGGCGATTGCCGCCGCCTTTGCATAACCAATGACTGGATTGAGCGCGGTAATCAGGATGGGATTTCGGACGAGGGCCGCTTCGAGACCGGCATCGTTCACCGTGAACGTTCCGATCACTTCCTGCAGCGCGTGACTTGCGTTCGCGAGCAGGTGGATGCTCTGCAACAGATTGTAGGCAAGTACCGGCAACATGACGTTGAGTTGAAAATTTCCTGCCTGACCGGCCACGGTAATGGTGGTGTCGTTGCCGATCACCTGAGCACAGATCATCATCACGGCTTCCGGGAGCACCGGGTTCACCTTGCCGGGCATGATGCTGGATCCCGGCAGCAGTGTTTTCAGTTCTATTTCACCGAGGCCGGCCAGCGGGCCACTGTTCATCCAGCGCAGGTCGTTGGCGATTTTCATCAGGCTGACGCTCAGGGTTTTTAACGCGCCGCTTAACTCAACTGCGGTGTCTTGAGATGCGATCGCTTCAAAAAAATTGTCTGCCGGTTGAAGACCGAGACCAGTGAATTGCGACAGATGTTGGGCGATTTTGCCGGCAAACCCGGCAGGCGCGTTGGTTCCGGTTCCGACTGCCGTTCCACCCTGCGCCAGACAATGCAGACGTGGCAGCACACTGTGTACTCGGGCGATGCCGGAACTTATCTGTGCCGCCCACCCGGACAGTTCCTGCTCAAGGGTCAGTGGCATTGCGTCCATCAGATGAGTGCGACCGGTTTTTACCTTGTCACCAAGCCCGGCGCTGCGTGCTTTTAGTTCGTGGAGCAGGGTGGCCAGGGCCGGGATCAGCTGGTTGTTGATTTCCAGAGCCGCACTCAGATGAATCGCAGAGGGAATTGTGTCGTTGCTCGACTGACTCATGTTGACATGGTCGTTCGGATCTACCCTCAGACCGGAGGCACTTGCTGCCGTATTGGCAATAACCTCGTTGGCGTTCATGTTAGTGCTGGTTCCACTCCCGGTCTGAAACACATCCACCGGAAAGTGTTGAATCGGATTGTCAGCCAACAGATCGTCAATGGCGGTCACAATGGCCTGGGCGGTTGCCTGATCAAGCATGCCAAGATCCGCGTTGGTCTGCGCTGCCGCCCGCTTGATCAAGAGCAGTGCACGGATGAATGGCTCAGGCATGGTGAGCCCGCTCAAGGCAAAATTATTGATGGCACGTTGAGTCTGTGCACCGTAGCGCGCTCCCAGCGGAACTTCGAGA
>JAQBYL010000516.1 GCA_027622495.1 Pseudomonadota bacterium | reverse complement strand
AATGTCGGTTCAATGTGCAAAGGCGGACCGCCGACCATATGCAGCAGAGCTACGACTACATCATCATCGGTGCCGGTACGGCCGGGTGTGTGCTTGCGAACCGTCTGAGCGCAGATCCGGCCAACAAGGTCGTGCTGCTGGAGGCAGGCGGCAAGGATGACTACTTCTGGATCAACATACCGGTTGGTTACCTTTACACAATCAACAATCCCAGAACAGACTGGTGTTATCAGACCGAGCCTGACAAGGGTCTGAACGGGCGATCGATTGGTTATGCCCGGGGGCTCGGCCTGGGTGGCTGTTCATCGATCAATGCGATGATCTACATGCGTGGTCAGCGCAGTGATTATGATCACTGGGCGCAACTGGGGAATCGCGGCTGGGCCTGGGACGACGTGCTGGATGTGTTCAAAAAGTCCGAAGACTTTCAGCATGGTGCCGATGAGTTTCACGGCACCGGTGGTGAACTGCGGGTGGAAGAACGCCGGGTGAACTGGGAAATCCTCGACGCCTGGCGAGAGGCTGCGGAGCAGACCGGCATACCGAAGATTGACGAGTTCAATTGCGGCGACAATTTCGGCAATGCGTACTTTCATATGAATCAGAAGCGGGGAACGCGCTGGAGCGCAGCCAGAGGTTTCCTTCGACCGGTTATGGATCGCGCTAATCTTGATGTTATCACCGGTGCCCTTGTTCAGAAATTGCGCGTGACAAACGCCGGTGATTCCTGCCATGTGAGCGGTGTTGATGTACGGATCGGGAAGGGCCAGATCACCACCCTCAACGCGGCTAAGGAAGTTCTGCTGGCTGCCGGATCCATCGGCTCACCGCAATTGCTGCAGGTATCGGGTATCGGCGCGCCGGAAATTCTGCGACCGCTGGGCATCGAGGTCTGCCTCGATCTGCCCGGTGTAGGTGAAAACCTGCAGGATCATTTGCAGGTTCGAAGCGTCTACAAGGTCGACAACACGGTCACGCTGAACCAGCGTTTCAATTCCCTCGCTGGCAAAGCGGCGATGGGTCTTGAATATCTCATCAAAAAAACCGGGCCGTTGACCATGCCGCCGTCGCAGCTTGGTGCATTTGCCAGGAGCGATCCGAATCAACTCTCTGCAAATATTGAGTGGCACGTGCAGCCGTTGTCGCTCGACAAGTTCGGCGACCCGCTGCACACCTTTAATGCCATCACGCCATCGGTGTGCAATCTGCGCCCCACCAGCCGTGGTCATGTGAGGATCAAATCGCCGTTCATGTCAGATCATCCGTCCATTGCGTTGAACTATCTTTCCACCGTCGAAGATCAAACAGTCGCAGTCGCCGGTCTGCGCTTCACCCGCAGGATCATGCAGGCGCAAGCCCTTCAGAGGTTCAATCCGCGCGAATGGAAGCCCGGGCCTGATCTGAAGAGCGATGATGAGTTACTCGATGCTGCAGCAAGTTTAGGAACCACCATTTTTCACCCCGTGGGCACCTGCAGAATGGGCAGTGATCCGCTGGCCGTGGTGAACGATCGGCTGATGGTTCGCGGGTTTCGCAACCTGCGGGTGATCGACGCATCGATCATGCCAACCATCACCTCAGGCAACACCAACGCACCCACCGTGATGATTGCCGAAAAAGGTGCTGATTTCGTGTTGAGCCATGATACCGGTGGAGCTTAAGACACAGACCCGTCGGCTGGTCTAGTATGGTTGCGATCAATCATCATCGAAGGGGAACTCATGGGTGTAAAACTCACAAAACAGGCAATTGACCTCGGCATCGTCACCGCCAATGGCGAAGCCGCCCTGGGCTTTTATCGTGATCTGCTGGGTTTTCGCCATGAGGCAGACACGCCGTTTCCCGGTGGTGGCACCATGCACAGGTTGTGGTGTGGCGAAAGTCTGATCAAGGTGGTGGTTCCGGCCAAGGCACCCGATGCAAAACCCGCTGGTGGTGGCATCCCGGCGGCGCAGGGCTATCGCTACTGGACCATGACCGTGAGCAATCTGAGCGAACTGATGGCTGAACTGAAAGCCGCTGGGGTGAAGGTTGTGATCGACGAACGAGAGATCCGGCCGGGGGTCAGCATCGCCATCGTCGAAGATCCCGATGGCAATCTGGTGGAGTTTCTGAAGACCTGAAGAAGCGTGAGGAAACGGGGTCGGGCACCTGGCCGGCCCCAAACTGATATCTCGCTACCCGAACGCTGGAAATATCCGTCTCTGCAGGCGCCCCAACAACCCGGGTGTCACAGGCTCCTCGAAATCCGGCAGATTCATGATCAACGTAAGCTTTCCCTGCGCATGTTCAATCGCCTTGATTCTGGCTTCATTGGCCAGCGGTGGCAGCGGCAGATAGGTTCGAAAAAACTCCGGCATCCAGCCAGGCATCCCCATGAATGAGGCCGTTTTCGGCTTCAGCATGAACCAGCCATCCACCACCTCCAGGGCGGTTTTGAATTCGGCGAGCGGCATGCCGGAGAATTCATTGCGCACCAGGATCCCGTCTTCCGCCAGTTCCAGTTTGAATGGCAACTGGAAGCGTTCAAGCCAGCGGGTGATCTCGGTCTGACCGATGACTATCTCTGCCTGCGCACCAGCGACCGTCATGCGGATCGGCATATCGGGCACAAAGCGCAGTTGGTCTGCCACCAGGGTCATGCGTTCCAGGTTCAACCACGATGTGGCGAGGCCGGCAAAATTGAGACGCGTGCCAAGATAGGTGTCAGGGATGGGCAAACCGCGCGTTTCCTGCCAGGTCATGGTCACCGGTATGGTGAAATAGGCGCTGACGAACTGGTCGACAAA
>JAQBYL010000515.1 GCA_027622495.1 Pseudomonadota bacterium | reverse complement strand
ATCAAAGCCGGCATCAACATCATCAACATGGATTCCATGCGCGAGCGGGTTTTCGCACCCGCTCTGCATGGCTTTCTGGACACCATACGTGAGGGCAAACCCGGCACGCCCATCGTTGTGGTGTCACCGATCTTCTGCCCTTCTGCTGAGAATGCGCCGGGGCCGACACTGCCAGACGGCCGGGGTAAGTTCGTCACCCTGCCTGGCCATGCTGAGATCCGTACGGGCTGTATGTCGCTGACCCGGGTACGCCAGATCATTGCCGAGGTGATTGAAACACGGACTTCCGCCGGTGATCAGAACCTGCACTATGTTGATGGTCTGACTCTGTTTGGTGCGGCCGACGCAGGTGATCTACCGGACGACCTGCATCCGAATCCGGCCGGCTACATCAGGATGGGTTCGCGCTTTGCACCCACCCTGAAAGCCATTGCAGCGGGCAGACTGATCGGCTGATCTCGTTCAGGCGCGCCACACCCGCTTGTTGGTGCTGCCGAACATCTCTGACAGTTCTACCCGTGTGGGAGTGATTTTGACCGCCACATAGTTGGGATCAGTGGGACCCCCTGCGAAAAAATCTTTGAGATCGTAGTCGATGACCTCCCATGCATGAGCACGGGTTGCGTCGTCCATGCACAACTGCGCCTTCCCGCGCGCCATGATGTGGATGAAACCAGGCGGTGCGACCTGCCACTGCACGTCTACGCTTGCGTTGTCGCTCAGCTGTTTCGCTTTGGCAGATGCGGGACCTGTTGCAACCCACAGCGTGTCACCTTCCCAGGTGGGATGCACGATGCGCACACGCGCCTCATCCCCCGCAACCGTTGCCAGCGCGCACCACACAGCTTGTGCACTCAAGCGACCCACTTCTTCAAAAAACGCGGCTTTGTCAGCATCTGCCACTCTGGTCACGTCGCCTCCCCTTCAAAATTTTCGATCCAGTTGAGCCTACTGTAAATACACAACAATCCATAGCGGCGCACAACACACACCATGCAAGAGAAGGAAATATTTCTGCTCGAATTACCTGACCAACCCACCTAACATCACCGGATACACCAAAGGGGAGCGAACATGACGGATCTGGCCTTCACATCGGCACTGGACCTGGCCGCACTCATCAAAGCCAGAGAAATCAGTTCCACTGAACTGACACAGATGTACATCGATCGTATTGAAAGATACGACACGGACATCAACGCGGTGGTGGTCCGCACCTTTGACAGAGCACTGAAGGATGCGTCAGATGCAGACAAGGCATTAAACGCGGGTCAGGATCTGGGGCCTCTGCACGGGGTGCCGATGACCATCAAAGAGTCCTACGTCATGGCCAACACGCCGACCACCTGGGGAATACCCGAGTTCAAGGAAAATGTGTCCACCACGGATGGCCTGAGCGTTGCCCGGTTCCGCGCAGCCGGTGCCCACTTCCTGGGTAAAACCAACGTCCCGCTCCAACTGGGAGATTTTCAGAGCTACAACGACATCTACGGTCAGACCGGCAATCCATTTGACCTTGGTCGAACCCCGGGCGGCTCTTCAGGGGGGAGCGCAGCCGCACTGGCCGCCGGTCTCACTGGCCTCGAAGCCGGATCAGACATCGGCGGCTCGATCCGCAATCCGGCGCATTTCTGCGGCGTTTATGGCCACAAACCAACCTATGGGGTCATTCCGCTGCGCGGCCACGAGTTGCTCCCGAACCTGCCAGACGTGGATCTCGCTGTGTGTGGACCGCTGGCCCGCAGTGCCGCCGACCTGCACAGCGCGCTCGATATCATGGCAGGCCCCATTAGCCGCGACATCGGTCGCAAAGTTGATCTGCCTGCCACCAGCCTGAAGAGCTTCAAAGCGTTGCGGGTGGCGCTCTGGGCAAACGAAGAGATGGCGCCAGTCGCATCAGAAATCTCTGAACGGGTGGCTGAAGTGGGGCGCATCCTGGAAGCTAACGGTGCTCAGGTTTCCACCACCGCAAGACCCGGTTTCAGCACGGCAGAAGCGCATGAGACCTACATGACACTACTGAACGCGGTGATGTCCATGAACACCCCCGACGATGTGTACGCACAAACCGCGGCGGACGTCGCAGCGCTTGCGCCCGGCGACAAATCCACCGAAGCGGTGATGGCCCGCTCGATGGTTCTGAGTCATCGGGACTGGCTGCGTTACGACACGCTGCGCGAACAACATCGCTACGCGTGGGATGCCTACTTCAACGACTGGGACATCCTGATCTGCCCGCAGATGGCTCTGCCCGCCTTCGAGCATGACCACCGACCAATGGTTGAGCGACGTCTGCTGGTCGACAACGTCGAGCAGGACTACTTCACCCAGCTTTTCTGGTCGGGTCTGATCACTAACTCGTATCTGCCGAGCACGGTTTTCCCAACAGGGCTATCCAGGGGCGGGTTGCCGATTGGCCTGCAGGCCGTCGGTGCGCCCTTTCGCGATCATCGCACCATCGAGTTTGCTAACCTGATCACCCGGCATATTGGTGGTTTCACACCACCCCCCGCGTATGCCTGAGCATGGTTAGCGTGGCTGCACCGATCCATCTGCGCCCGGATGAAGCAGACGAATATTTTTTCGAAGAAGGCTGTTACATCCTGGAACTGTGGAACAGCGCTGCGGATCCGGCGCTCTCAATCGCCCGGGTGCGCCTGCCCGCAGGTCAGAAAACCAGAACCCATCGCCTGCACCACACATCGGAACGCTATGTAATCCTGCAAGGCAGCGGCGAAGCGCGAATTGGCGATGCACCCCCGGTGGCGGTTAACCCCGGAGACGTCGTGC
>JAQBYL010000029.1 GCA_027622495.1 Pseudomonadota bacterium | reverse complement strand
GACTCCCGGAATTGTCAAACTTCTACTGCCTCCCCGGCAGAGCCGGGGGGTCTCCCTTCTTACTAGTAAAAGACACCCGATGCGTAAAACTAAACTCGTCGCCTATTTGCTGCCGCTGCTGCTTGCCGGCTGCCTGCCCCCTGTTGAACCGCCTCCCCCACCGGACCTGCAACCGCTTAACGACAAGCTCTCTGCATTGGAAGCAAGCCTGGAGCAGACTAAGGCATCACTTGCGGACTACAGCCGCGATCAGGGCGAAGCTCAGGAAGCCCTGCACACAGATGTTTCAACCATTCTTCTCACCATCGACGAAATACCCGGGGTAGTCACCCGAACATGCGCACCCCTGCGGCAGAAAACGCCTGTCTGCGAGGCGAAGGTGCAGAAAGTTCTGGTTAAAGACGACTCCATGGTGCTGGGTGCGGTGGAGCGGGTCTGGCTGGAACCACCCGGTGAGTTGATCACTGCCAGAATTGACACCGGCGCTTCTTCGAGTTCGATCCACGCCGAAGAGGTGCAGCAGTTCGAGCGCGATGGCGATGCCTGGGTTCGCTTCGATCTGACCACAGATAACGGCAAGACCACGCTGGAGCGAAAAATCATCCGTCATGTCCGGGTTCTGCAGCAGGCTGACAGCGATGGCAGTCGTCGACCCGTGGTGGCCTTCCGGATCTCACTGGGTGACATACGCGATACCTTCGAATTCACCCTGGCGGACCGCGGTCACCTGGAAAATTCAATGATCCTGGGACGGAATTTTCTGGTTGATGTGGCCCTCGTAGACGTCAGCAAAGAGTTCATCCAACCAACTCCATCAGCACAGGTCAGACCTTAATATGAATCTACAAGGGCCCTTCCTGTTTCTTGTGGGTTTGCTGCTGGTGGCTGGTCTCGGCACCGCCACTTATAGAAACATCGTTTACCGAATTCCACTTCTGCCAGGTGCAGAACAGGCAGTGTGGCAGGTGGAGGCGCGAATCGAATACCGCGCCCTCGGCGCTGCCAATCATGTGTATCTGACTCTGCCACCCGAACAGAACGGTTTTCGCGTAGTCAGTGAAACCGGCGCCAGCTCTGATTTCGGTTTTTCCCTTGAGGACCAGGAGGAACAGCGTCGTGCCCACTGGACCAAACGCCAGGCGCTGGGCGAGCAGGTAATGTTCTATAAACTGGAACTGGTTGAGGACGCGGATTTCAGCGTCCCCGATCCAGCACGACCGTCTCGCACCCTCAACCCCGTGCCCCTGGATCAGCCTTACAGCACCGCCGCCATTGCCCTGGTAAACGATCTGCTGCCTATCACCGCGGACGCCAACACACTCACGCAACAGATCATCCGCGAGATGAACACCGACCCGATGGATCAGAAAATCAGCCTGCTGCTCGATCGCTACGAGCCAGCTCAACTGCTCACCATCCTGCTGACCAGCGCCAATGTATCTGCGCGTACTGTTCAGGGTCTCGAACTGATGGAAGGCCGCCGCAGGCAGAGCCTCACAACCTATGTGCAGGTCTGGGAACAGGACCGCTGGCAGCTGTACGATCCGGCGACAGGATTGATTACGCACACTGATAATCTGCTCTTATGGCAGACCGACTCGCCCTCCGTGCTCGACATTGTTGGCGGCACCGACAGCCGGGTCTCGTTTTCCATGATCAGTCAGACCCGGGCAGCCCTGACGCTCGCCAAGGAACGCGACACCCCCTTAAACATTTCGTTGTACAGCCTGCCCATAGCGGAACAGGGCATGTTCAAGCTGATCATGCTGATGCCGATCGGTGCACTGGTGGTGGTCTTCATGCGTCTCGTGATAGGCATCCGCACTTCGGGTACGTTCATGCCGGTGTTGATCGCCATGGCGTTTCTGCAGACAGAACTGTTGCCTGGCATCGCAAGCCTTCTGCTCGTCGTCGCGGTCGGTCTGCTGCTGAGATCCTATCTTTCAGCTCTGAATCTGCTGCTGGTCGCGCGCATCGCCACACTGGTTATAATGGTGATCGGTATCATAAGCGTAGTCAGTGTGCTGAGCTATCGCCTTGGTTTGATCGGTGGCCTGACGATAACCTTCTTTCCCATGGTCATTCTGGCCTGGACCATCGAACGGATGTCTATCATCTGGGAGGAAGAAGGCCCACGGGAAGTCCTGATTCAGGGTGGCGGCAGTCTGCTGGTTGCAACACTGGCCTTTCTGCTGATGGATCAAAATCCGGTCAGCCATCTTGCGTTCAACTTTCCTGAACTGCACCTGTGTGTGCTCGCGCTGATTATGGTGCTGGGCCGTTACACGGGTTACAGAGTGATGGAGTTGTTCCGCTTCAGTGCATTCAAGGCACTCTGATGGGTTTTATATCGTACGGCGAACTTAAAAAGCTCGGCATCCTCGGCATGAACCGGCGCAATGTACGCTTCATTTCACAATACAACGAACGTCGCCGTTATCCGCTGGTCGACGACAAACTGAAAACCAAACTGATCTTGCAGAAAGCATCGGTGGCAGTGCCCGAACTGCTCAAGGTGGTGTCGACGCAACATGAGATCGAACACACAGAAGATATGCTTCGATCGCTTCCGGCGTTTGTGATCAAACCGGCCCAGGGAAGCGGCGGCAAAGGCATCCTGGTCATCATCGCTCAGCGTGATGGCAGCTTTATCAAGTCGAACGGCAACGCCGTCAGTTTTGAAGATGCCAAACGTCACATGACCAATATTATCAGCGGTCTGCATTCGCTGGGTGGACGCGCCGACGTTGCGATCATCGAAGCGCTGGTACACATCTCACCGATCTTTGAACGCTACAGTTATGAGGGTGTGCCGGATATCCGGATAATCGTCTTCAAGGGTTACCCGGTTATGGGCATGCTGCGTCTGGCCACACGTCAGTCCGATGGCAAGGCCAACCTGCATCAGGGTGCTGTGGGTGTGGGTCTCGACATTGGCACCGGGCGCGCAGTTGCCGCCGTGCAGCAGAACCGTCGGGTCACCCATCACCCGGACACCGATGCCCTGCTTTCTGAAATTGTGGTCCCAAACTGGCGGCAACTGATGCTTCTGGCCGCACGCTGCTACGATGTCACGCACCTCGGTTACCTCGGCTGCGACATTGTCATTGATCTGAACCGCGGGCCATTGCTGCTCGAACTCAATGCACGCCCGGGTTTGAGTATTCAGATCGCCAACAATCAGGGTCTGCTGCCTCGTCTGTATGACATCGAAGCCCTGGATGAATTCGCAGCGTCGGTAGAAAGCCGGGTCGATTACTCCATGGCCAAGTTCACCCACCAGGCTGCCCGGGAGCAGACGAGCCTGTGGGATTCGGATGAGCAAACGAGGATCGGGCAGGTCGATCTGGAAACCGGTTGAAGGTCTGCAACCGTAAACAAACAAAAGGAGCCAGCAATGATTGTTATCAACGCACGTATCGAGGCAACACAAGAGACCGTGCAGGCCCTCAAACAAGCAGTGCTGACGATGGAAGCAGCCACCAAAACCGAAAGTGGTTGTGAGGACTACACCTTCAGCGTGGAAATCGGCAATCCCGGTGCCATCCGCATCACCGAACGCTGGGCAACCGAAGCTGCTTTGAAAGCGCATTTTCTCACCCAGCACATGGCGACCTTTCAGGCAGCGATGAAAGCCCATCCACCAAAAGGAATGGATCTACACTGTTACCAGGCCGAAGAAATACCACTTCCGAGACCTTAGATGCTGACGATCTGGGGAGGCGCGACCTCGAGAACCATTCGCGCCCATTGGATGGCACACGAACTGGGTCTCGACTACACGCCAAAGCTCATCGGCTCACGCAGTGGTGCAACCCAGACACCGGAGTTTCGTGCGCTGAACGCCAAGGAAAAGATACCGGTCCTGGTGGACGACGACCTGGTGCTTTCAGAAAGTGCAGCGATCGTGACCTACCTGGGCGATACCTACGGCCGGGATTCTGGCCTGGTCCCAGGTTTCGGTACACGGGATCGCGCCCGCTACAACGAGTGGCTGTCATTCATTCAGATGGAACTGGATGCGCACACGCTTTACGTGATCCGCAAGCATCGCGACCTGGCCCATCTGTATGGTGAGGCACCCGCCGCCATCCAACATGCGATCGATGGTTTTAACAAACAGATCAACCTCGCACAGACTCAACTCTTAAAGACGCCTTACCTGCTGGGCGAGGAG
Organism: Pseudomonadota bacterium; assembly: GCA_027622495.1. Classification (GTDB taxonomy): domain Bacteria; phylum Pseudomonadota; class Gammaproteobacteria; order Pseudomonadales; family Azotimanducaceae; genus JAQBYL01. Next base: position 13,916 of record JAQBYL010000029.1, on the reverse strand, counting down.
TTCACTGCGGCGGATCTGATGCTGATGAGCGTGCTCGACTGGGCGCAAGCGTACGGGATCGAATTGAATCCGATGTTTGCCCCCTACCGCGACCGCATTCATCAGCGGCCCGCATTCATCAGCGCCGCCAAGCTGAACTTCTCGATCACACCGACGGATTAGTCTGCGCGGGCGCAAGGCGCAGATGCATCTCCAGATTGCCCCTGGCATAGCGGTGATCGTTGATCGTTGGACTGGCAACAAAGCCTGCTGCTTCATACAGGGTAACCGCCGGTGTGAGCACACTGTTGGTCAACAGCATGACCTCCTGTGCACCGGCGTTTTTGGCAAAGCCAATGCAGGCGTCCATGAGCAGATGACTCAAGCCGCGCCCCTGGTGTGAGGGTCTGACTGCCATCTTTGCCAGCTCAAAAACTCCTGGTTCTTTTGGCACAATAGCGGCGCAGCCGACCACTTCATCATCGACGAGAACAAAAAAAATGTTACCGCCGGGGTTAAGCGCATAACCAGTGGGATCTTCCAGCGCCTTGACGTCTTCTTCTTCGACCTGAAAATATTGTTCGATCCAGTGATAGTTCAAGGTCGCAAACGCGGCCGAGTATTCAGCCCGGTAACCGACAACCTGAACGTTCACCCGCCCAGCAACCAGTCCATGATGCGGGCGTTCTCCTCTCGGGGATAGGTGTGGGAAAGGTCGTCAATTTCGCGGTACACCACATCGGCCCCGGCACGGGTAAAGGTGTCGTTGGCGGTTCGGGCCACATCAACCGGGAACATCCAGTCGAGCACCCCGTGCATCAGATAGATTGGCAGACCTTTGAGCTCCCGCTCGGCAAACTCGATCAGCATGGGATGAAACGAAGCGGAGCTGGGTGCCAGATGGGTGAACGGTGCATTCGCCCGCAGGCCGGTCACATAGCTGAAGGTACCGCCATCCGACATGCCAGTGAGCAGGATGCGATCGTTGTCGATGTTCCAGTATTCGCGCACGTGCAGGACCATGCGGTCCAGGTTCTCACTGTCGATGTCCGGTCCCATGAGCGACCAGGTTCCCGCCTGGGAGGTCGGTGAAAGTACAATGGCACCGCGGGTTCGGGCTTCGCGTATCCAGGTCCACAGAAAGCCCCGCCCATGCCCGCTGCCACCGTGCATCGCAACGATCAGAGGCATCTTCTCGTCCTGATAGTACTCGGGCACGTACATCGAAAAGCCACCCCGCTCACGGGTTGTGTTGGCCGCGTGCATGACGCCAACGTTGTCGCGGCCTGCGTCGGCTGACGCCAGTTTTTCAAGTAGTACCGCATCGTCGCGATAGGGTTCATTCAGAAAGAACCGACTGACCGGCGGGAGCATCAGCGAAACCGGATACAGTGCTTCGACTGCACGGGTATTGGCCCCCATGGCGCGGTAGGCACCCATTGCCGGATTGGCCTGATCAGCAGCACCGGCCAGCCCATCGAAGGCCTGAAGTGCCTGCTGCGCCGATTCAACACAGTGGGCTTCAAAGCGTTTGAGATGATCAGGCCATTCAAGCGCTGTGAACGCCGTAAGACCATCGGCAAGCCCATCCCGGTAGGGCAGAACCCGTTCGATCACCGCCGGGAGCTCAGGTGGATGCAGGTACCGACCTGCATGACCGAGTGCATCCAGGGCGGTCAGCAGCGGCGGTATCAGCGCGGTGGTAGCTTCGAGCAGCTGGTCAGTATCGGGTTCCATCCGTCGAATATAGCAAAGTTAACGAGGCTTACGACCGTGTTAAAGTCACCTGAAAGACGAGGAGAACCCATGAGCGAAGCCATCAACTTTGCCACACTTGATAGCGAGCCTTATTACCTGGAGCTCGCCGATGAGATCGAAATCTTCGAAGCCGCGTACCGCGCGCGCCTGCCGGTGCTCCTGAAAGGCCCGACCGGATGCGGTAAAACCCGTTTTGTGGAGCACATGGCGTGGCGGATCTTCCGGCAGACCAAGCATCCCATCGAGCTGCCGCTGATCACCATCAGCTGTCATGAGGATCTCACTGCGACCGACATGGTGGGGCGGTTTCTGCTCAAGGGCGACGAAACCATCTGGAGTGATGGTCCCCTGACCCGCGCGGTGAGAAGCGGTGCCATCTGTTATCTGGACGAAATCGTCGAGGCCCGCAAAGACACCACCGTCCTGATTCACTCACTCACAGACCATCGCCGCCTGCTGCCCATCGACAAGACCGGCGAACTGGTCAGCGCCCACGAAGATTTTCTGATGGTCATCTCCTACAACCCCGGCTATCAGAGCGTTCTGAAAGATCTGAAGCCAAGCACCCGGCAACGTTTTGTGAGCCTCGAGTTCGACTATCCGGATCCGGAACGGGAGGCGGCCATCATCTCCCACGAATCCGGCGTGGACCACAAGATGGCGGAACGGCTTTCGGTGATCGGGCAAAAAGTCCGGTACCTTCGCGAACACGGTTTCGAAGAGGGGGTGAGTACGCGGCTTCTGATCTATACCGGCGAGCTGGTGAAGAACGGCATCACCCCCCGGCGCGCGGCGGAGATCGCGATCGTGTATGCAGTCTCCGACGACCGAACCGTGCAACAGGCCATTGCCGAGATCGTCGACGCCATTCTGCCGTGATCGATCTCGCGGCCACCGAGCAGACCCTGGCGCTGTTTGTGGAAGGCATGGCGGGGCGCTATCTGCATATCAAGGCAACGCAGGAGTTTTCCAGCCGCCGTCTGAGTATTGACCTCGCGTCTGCCAACCAGACCACCGACACCCTGCTCCTGCCGGATCAGCTAGATGCGCCATCGGCATCGGCCTACCGGGTTCTGGCGCTGGAGCAGCTTGCGTATCGCGAGTTCGGTACCTTTGGTTTTTCACTCGCAGAAATGCGTTCCAGAATCACTCTGCCAGAACCTGAAAACAGCAATGCGGGCCGCGCCAGTGATCTGATCCAGTTTTTTTATCTCTGCCCGCAACCGGCGCTGATCGCGCAATGGTTTGCTATCGCCGAGCGCACGCGGGTAGTTGCCAGAATGGAGCGGGCCTATCCCGGTATCGTCAAACATGCCCGCGCCTACCGCACACATCAGCTGCAGGCGCTGGATCTGGACCTGATTGAAACCATCGACGACCTTGCACGCATGGCATCGCTGAATCACCTGGGTGCAACGCCCGCTCTTCTGAAAAGCCTCGATCTGACCGGTCTGGTTGCACCGATCCTGGCACAGCTTGCAACGCTTTCAACAACAACCACCGACGTTTACCACAGCGCCGCATGTGCCATGAGTATTGCGAGCCTGATCGCTCCCTACCTGAACGAAGTGCCCGCGAACCTCGTCATCAGCGAAGCAGAAAACGAAACTCAGGAGTGGATGCAGCGCGAAGCACGCCTGCAAAACTGGGAAGAAGATCTGGGTCAGCTTGAGCAGCAGGCCCTTTCCATCGCCATGCTCGATGCGAACGATATCGAAGTGCAGCAGACCGAGGATGCCGAAGGCGGTCTGCGCACCACCGAACTCGACCTTAAATCCATCCAGAACGAACGCGATGTGCTGCAACGACGAATCGGTATGGAAAAGTCCGCGATCCGCGATGCGCTAGGAGACGAGAAAACCAACGCCCGGAGCTATCGTTACGATGAGTGGGATCATCTGCATCAGCGGTATCTCAAACACTGGTGCAGGTTATTCGAAGAGCGCCTGGAGCCACAGGGTGACGAGGACATTCTGGCACTCAAACAGGCCGTGGATGTGTGGCGCCATCGGGTTCAACAACAGCTGGAGCAGATCAAACCGCTGGGTTATCAGCGGGTCCGCCGGGTGACCGATGGGGACGAACTGGATTTCAACGCGATCATCAGTGCGCGCCAGGATATCCGCGCTGGGCAAACCCCCGATGACCGCCTGTACAGTCGGCGGCAGCGGGTGCATCGGGATGTGTGCGCGGCCTTGCTGGTAGACCTTTCTGCCTCCACCGACGACTCTGTGGATATCCCGGAACCCGTCGAATACGACGAGGAAGGTGCACCGGTCAATCTGCGCGACCCGTTTGATGACGACGACCCGTGCCACGCACCGCTTGTCCCACCGGAACCGGAACGTCGGATCATCGATGTGCAGCGCGAAGCCGTCACCGTGATGGCAGGCGCGCTGGAACAGCTCGGTGACAGTTACGGCATCTATGGCTTTTCCGGCTACGGAAAGGATTGTGTGGAGTACTACGTCGCCAAAGATCTGAATCAGCCGTTTACCAGTGCAACGCTTGGTGCTATCGCTGCAATGCAGCCGAAGCGGAGTACCCGCATGGGGCCAGCGATTCGCCACACCACCCAGAAGCTCGCCAACTCAGGCAATGCACTGAAGGTTCTGCTGATGATCAGCGACGGGTTTCCACAAGACAGCGATTACGGTCCGGAGCGGGGCGATCACAAGTGGGGACTGGAAGACAGCGCCCGGGCTTTGCGCGAGGCGCAGGAAAAAGGCATCGAAACGTTCTGTGTCACGGTGGATCGATCGGGCCACGATTATCTGAAAACCATGTGCCCGGACGCGCGCTACATGGTGATCGAGGAGATCGAAGATCTGCCGGAAGCGCTGAGCAAGGTCTACTCAGCGCTTACTGGTTGAATCAGATTCAGTCGTCGCCCATGCCGAAGAGCAGCAACAGCCAGCTGAACATGTTGTAAATAGACATGTACAGGGTGGTCGTGGCGAGAATGTAGTTACGCTCACCGCCATGAATGATGGCGCTGGTCTGCCACAGGATCAGGGCACTCATCAGCAGAACCACAGCCGCGCCGATCGCACCCATGTAGGCACTGAAGTCAAAGAACCAGGTGAGCATCACCACCGCAAACAGTGCGATCATGCCGACGGTGATGAAATTAGTCATGAAGCTGAAGTCTTTTCTGGTCACCAGAGCAAACGCCGAAAGACCGATGAATGCAGCTGCCGTACTGCCCAGCGCCATGGTCACCACACCCGAGCCATTCGGCAGCGCAAGGTAGTAACCGATTACCGGCCCGATGGTAAACCCGAGGAAGCCGGTGAAGGCGAATACCCAGAAGATACCCCAGGTGCTGTTAGCGGTTTTATGTACCGCGTACAACAGGGCTATCCAGCCGATCAGTGAATACAGACCCATGTAGGGTGCGCCTACCGCCATGGCCACAAACGCCATCAGCGCGCTGAACGCCAGGGTCATACCCAACAGCATATAGGTATTCCGTAATACGCTGTTGATCTCAATTGCTGGTGCGCTCGCGGTTCTCGCCTGGGCGCTTGAATGTCGATCAACCATTGCAAACCTCAAAAAGTGTCAGTTCTGCCGTGCTATATAGGCCTTAAACCGGGCGATTTCAAGTGGTCTCCATGACGCCACTGGGCCCAGTGCGCTACCCTACCAGAAAACCACTCAACTGCATTGACCGCCCTCGCAAACCTCAGCATCCAGCAGGTTCTGCCGAACACCGCTGAGAAGGCTTTCGAATATGACAATTTCATCCTCGGTCAGGTCCTTGAAGGTGATTTTGGCCAGTTCCTGGCTGGCATCGATCATCATGCTGTCAAAATCTCGACCCTGTTTGGTCAGGTAGATGCGGTTGGAACGCCGGTCATGCTCGTCTTCGCGACGTTCGATCCAGCCGCTGTGCTCGAGGCGGTCGATCAGCCCGCCCACCGATACTTTGCCGATGGTCAGCAAGGTGGCGAGCTCGGACTGAGTCAGACCATCCTTGCGATGCAGTTGAACGATCATGCGCCACTGTGAACGGGTGAGACCGGTGGGTTTGACCAGCCGGTTGTACTGGGTTGTGAGAAGCCGAGCGATGTCGGTGACCAGAAAGCCAATACCCCGGTCCCATACGAAACGGTTGTTTTGTCCACTTGACTCAGTCATGTGCTAGAACTCCGGGACCAGGCACGAGTGGATCGATTCCTCACCAGGAATTTCACGCGCCAGCGTTTTGATCGCAAGCTCGGCATCTTCAAGTCTGAAATCGTGGGTATGCATTTTTTCGATCGGAACCCGGCCCGATTCGATGGTGCGGATCGCAGACTCATAACCACTGGACGTCACGCCGATTGCGCCTTTGATGGTGATTTCTTTCATCACGACGATGTCCGAAACAAAGTCAGGCACCACCCGGCCGCCTTTGACGCCAGCGAGAACCACCACCCCGCCCATGCGGACAAAACTCATGGCCTGCACAATAGGTTCCACCGCATAGGATGAGACATCCACCACCACATCCACACCCCGCCCGCCGGTGATTTCCTTGACCCGCAGCTTCGGGTTCTCGTTCTCAACGTCGATGGTATGTGTCGCCCCCAGTTCCCGCGCCAGCGCAAGCTTGCGCGCATCGGCAGCAAGACCCGTCACGATGATCCTGCGTGCACCGGCCTCCTTACAGGCAATCACGCTAGCAAGTCCCCGCTGACCCGGTCCCATGATCACCACATCGTCACCGATGCTGGTCCCCGGCATTTCAACCGCCCACCGGTAACCGGCCCCCAGCGGGTTGAACATCACCGCAATGCGTGGATCGAGATCCGGATCAACCTTGTGGACCACCGAATTACCGTCCACAAACATGTATTGCGAATAGGATCCCCACAGCCCGGGCTTTTCCGACAGAGGGATGTAGGAGTAGATCCTGCGCTGACCGCACAGATGATAGTGCCCACCGAGACAGGTGGAACAGGTATGACAGCTGATCATGGTTTCCACGGCGATCCGATCACCGACATTCAGATTCCATTTTCGAGCTGCCCTGTCGCCAATGGCGGCCACCCGGCCAAGCGGCTCATGCCCGGGGACCACCGGCATGGGGGTACCCAGCGCACCCTCGAACTGTTCATAGTCCGAGCCGCAGATACCGCAGGCTTCGATCTGAAGAATCGCGCTGTCATCATCGATCTGTGGCAGCGGGATGTCCTGCCCCTTGAGCTCACGGATCCCGGTCTGCACCATGGCAAACGAAGTTTTCGGCAGCGCACTCATGACACCCTCCATCATCCAATCTGAGGCAAACCATACTACGCCCTGCCCGCAGCAGGTAAAACGCCCAGCCGTGTCGCACCCGCTCGACCTTGAGCTTATGATCGTCTTTTTGCGACGATAAGGCCCACGGATGGCCCCGTTCCTGGCCCCGCTTCGTATCCGTGAATTCCGCGGGTTCTGGGCAGCAATGGCGATCTCATTGCTGGGTGATCAGCTCACGTTCATTGCGCTGCCGTGGCTTGTGATCAAACTCACCGGTGATGCCCTGATCGTTGGAACGGTTGTGGCCATCGCTGCCGTTCCGCGAGCGATATTCATTCTGCTTGGCGGTGCCTTGAGTGATCGATTCTCACCGAGAACGGTTCTGGTGTGGTCGAACATCGTGCGCATGGTCGTCATGTTCGGCCTGGCTGGAATGGTTTTTACCGGCACCATCAACCTGCCGGTGATCTACGCCATCGCCCTCATCTTTGGCCTGGCAGACGCTTTCATGTTTCCAGCGGGTGGTGCCATGCCACCGAGGCTTTTAGCCCCTGAAGATCTGGCGGCCGGGAACGCGCTGGTGAATGGCACCGCCCAACTGTCGCTGATCATTGGCCCTGCGGCCGCAGGCCTGCTGATTGCCTATGGCGGCGAAACAAACAGTGCGGCATTTTCTGACAGCATGGGGCTGTCGCTGGTGTTTCTGATCGACGCCTTCACCTTCGGTGCACCGGTCTATGCGTTGCTGTTCATTGTGCGAGATCGGTTCACGCCGGATCAGCCACCGGCAGGGTCCAACCTCATAGGCAACATTGCCGACGGTCTGCGTTATGCCTGGAAGAATGCACCGGTTCGCTATTTTGCCCTTCTGATCGGGACCTTGAGTCTGGTTTTCCGTGGGCCTTTCATCGTCGGCGTTCCGGTCTATGCAGACCGGATCCTGCCTGAAGGTGCAGCGGCTGTGGGCACGATCTTTTCGGTGCTCGGTATCGGCAGCATCATCGGCGCGATTGTCGCGGGCAGTTTTCGAAAGCCCGACGACCCATGGCTCGGAACCCTGCTACTGATCGACTTCAGCCTGGTGGCTTTCCTGTTGCTGTTCATGGCCGAGGTCCACAACCTCGTTCTTATCTGCATCCCGCTGTTTCTGATCGGGCTGGTGGATGGCTATGTCATCGTCCTGCTGATCACCTTTCTGCAGCGACACACACGCCTTGAGTACATGGGCAGGGTCATGAGCGTGATTGCCTTTGCCAATCTCGGCCTGTTCCCCATCGGGACCCTGCTTTCCGGCGCTTTGATCGAAATGGACCTGCTCGCAACCCTTAGCGGTGCCGGGGCGCTGCTGCTGCTGGTGACTATCACCGGTCTTACGCTGCGTCCGGTGAGACGCCTCGGACTCTAACCCATGGAGCACCGGTTACACTACCGCCACATTGTGAGGAGATCGGTCGTGCCCCCTGAAATTCTAGTCTGCGGCTACACCGGACGGCTCGGCAAACGGGTCGCCTGTGCACTTCGCGATCAGCATGGCGTGACCCCGCGCGTTCTGGTCCGGCCACATCACCTGCAGAAAGAAGACTGGTCCGACCCACAGGGTATGACCGTTTACCCTGGAGCCTACAGCGCATCGGCCGAGCTGACCGAATCTCTGTCTGGTGTTGATGCGGTGTTCCTGGTTTCACCTGTGCACCCCGATATGCAGAGCCGCGAACTTGCCCTCGCCGAAGCTGCCTTTGCCGCCAACCCGAACGTGCACATCGTCAAAATTTCCGGTCTCGGCACCCGTCTGGATTCGATTGTGGACAGCGGTCGCTGGCACGCCATGATCGAACAGACGATCCGTTCCCGCGGCATCCATCTGAGCGCTCTGCAGCCCTACTTTTTCATGCAGAACCTGAGCTTTCAGCTTGAAAGCGCCCGCACCACCGGTGTGGTGAAAGCGGGAGTTCAGGATGCCCGTATCGCCATGGCAGATGAACGCGACATCGCCGATACCGCGGCGCGGGTGCTCCTCGGCGGCACTGCAATCGAGGGCACCTCGGTGCCGCTGACCGGTTCAGCCGCGTACAGCTATGCGGATGTTGCAGATCTGTTCAGCAGTTCGCTGAAACGAAGGGTTAGATATGTCGATCAGAACCCGTCAGATATGCAGGCAGCACTGCAAAAAGCCGGTCAGCCGGACTGGCACATACAGATCCTCATGCAGTTCAATCTCGCCTTCCAACGCGGTTGGGGCTCGACCGTGAATTCAGTCGTGGAACAGGTGCTGGGTCGGGCGCCGCGGTCACTTTCGACCCTGATCGAAGAACTCTGCAGTAGTCCTGTCGGGCTTCAGGGAAGCGATCCTTTTCCGGCCAGTTGAAGCAGCAGCAGCGCTGCCTGCGAGGCAATAGAAACTGCGAGCGGGTTTTGACCCATGCCCAATCCCACGTTCATGAGTACAGTGGGGGTCTATTCGGAGGCTGAGCCATGCGGAACGTCACCTGTTCAAACCTCACGCGAGCCCTTGGGTGCCTGCTTCTTGGCCTGATCAGTGCCTGCACCACGACCACAGGGGAACAGAAAGTCCAACCAGTGGCTGAAGGTCAGCACCTGTGTCTCGACGGCAGGGAAATCGTGCGGGTCAGCCAGACCGAGTGCGCCGCGCAGCAGGCACGTCGACAGGCAGGGCAGAGTGGTGTCAGCGATATTCTGGATGACCTGACGCTGGAATATTCACCGGATGAATTGCATCTCAGCCTGCTGCAGGGAATCGTTTTCGGTGCCGGTTACAAGTATCGGGTTGAACCGTCCTATCGACCGGAATACTTCACCCGTATCGACTCATATCGCTTCCGCGTCGGCGCGGCACCCGGCGATCTGCTTGGCAACCTGCCTTTGCGGATCAGCTTTAACCGGAACGCCGAATTAGTGTTCGCTCAACAGTTTGCCGATGGGCCCACCGCGCGCAGTCCGCTCAGTACCTACACACCCCTTATGACACCGCTGTCTGCAGACAAAGCGCTGGGTCTGAAGGTCGGAGATTACGTGCGCTTCAATACTGCGATCGGTCTCCTTGCCAATACCGGTCAGGTCTGGCCTCTGGCAGGGTATCTGCTGCGCGCCAACACCGGTATCTCCATGCTGCTCGAAGGGGAATACCAGGTTCATGTGTTCAGGCAAGATGGATCGCGCGTGCGGATCAAGCTGATCGCTGAACGGGCGCGGGAAGGCAAAGTCCAGGCAGGGGTAAGCGCCGCACCATTGGTTAAAATGGCGGTGTTGAGCCGTGTCAGCAACGAACTGCTGCCCCTGACCCGTCTCGTGGATCTGGACGTCTGGGCTTCGCTGGCTGCAAGCAAAACAGACTCCGATCTGTTCATGATTGACTACACCCTGGATCTGTCCCGGCCCGAAGCAATCGAAGCCTACAATAGAATCTTTCAGAGCGAAGTCATCCTCAGAGATGTCAAGATTTCTAACCCGCTGCAAGGACAGTTCGCGCTGCGTGACCGACTGGTGTCCAGCATCGAGGAAGTGGATCTGCTTGCACGCCGTGATCGCAACAGCGACAACCCGGCCGTCATCCGTCACTTCAAAGGATCCAACTACTCCGATACTCAGGCGGTGAATTTCCGCGTCAAGTTATCTACCTTCGAGGTTCAACGATCCAGAATTTATCGCGAGAATTTCCTGACCCGGAACACGATCAACGCTTCTGGCGGGGATGATGTCAGCTACTTCCTGCTGCCCACCTGGAATCACGTGCGGGATCGCAACATGCTGTTCGGCATGCTCAATGAAGACATGAACCGTTCTGCGGATGCGCTGTTCATCGCCGACAACCAGGGGAAACACGTCCGATTAATGAACATCGGCTTTGGTTTTGACTATCGGGACGCGCGGCAGCGACCCAGCGAGTATCAACAGATGCGGCGCAAGATCGAACTCCTGTTGCCGCATGAAGCTGAACTGCTGCTCGCTGAGCGTATGCAGGGGACTGGCTGGCTCGATGCCAATTATCGACGCAATCTGTACGTGAGCTTGCGCTATTTCTTTCGTGAGCAGGCTTTTGATCTGCTCGTCGCTAAGGGTTATGGCGAACCTGCCAGACACGTCGAAGCACTGACTGATTTCATCACCACCAGTATCATCGAGAAGGAGTACACGTCCTACACAGACGGTGCGGCAAGCTTTGTTCGAAACAACTCGACTCTCCGGGCTTCTCCTGATCCAGTGATGCTTGCGGCTGCGACCCGCGCTCTGGTCGCCGCCAAATGGCAGACCGAGATCGCCACCACGGCCCGCAGACTCGCCAGGGGATTTGCTGCGGGAGACAACATCGATGAACGCATGGATGCCATTCTGCGGCTGCGAAACAGTGCTTTTTATCAGCCTATCGGCCCTGCCTACTGGGCTTATCTGATCGATCGCAGCGAAATCGACCTCAAAGAAGTCATGTACTTCTCGCTCGAACTCACCGCTGACGACATGCAGGGTATCGACTTTGCCTGGGGCGATCCGGGGGAACGTGAGCTGTATGAGTCGGCCCGTTTTATTCAGAGTGTTCTGAACGATCGCAGTCTTGACATGCGCGAACCCGGGGATCTTGATTCAGTCATCTCAAAAATGATCATCGTGGGTAATTGAAAACCCATGGATTCGCTGCTTGCGGAAACACTGTGGTCGCAGATCGCCCAGGCGGTTGGAGAGTCGAGCATGCTACCGCCGAGCGCTACGTACAGGCGTTTTCAGAAAGCCTGCTTCACACCGGCTAGCAGCTGCTGATCAGCGCCCGGTCATCAGACGAACACCAACATAAGCGCCCCTGCCGGGCGCTTGAAAGCCGAGTACATCGGTGTAAGTTTCATCGAACAGATTTTCGAACCTGCCAGTCAGTTCTAACCAGTCATTGATCCGGTATTCGCCCGACACGTTGATCAATACATAACCTGGCAGCCTGACCATCGTTCTGGCGTAGCCGGGCGGCGGATAATACTGATCAAGCTGCTCACCCGTGTAAGATATGTTCACATTGAGGTTTGCGCGTGCGAAGCTCTGATTGAAATTCACAGCCGCCATATGCTCGGGGCGACGGACCTCACGCTCCTGCCCACCCATGCCATCCGGTTGTTGCGTATCGGTATAGGTATAGGATGCAGAGATGGCAATGTCTTCGCTTAGCTCGGCGGTGAGGCTCAGTTCAATACCCTGCCGCTCACTTTCCCCCCGGCGATTGACCGCGGTGGCCAGAAAGCTGCCTGCGACGTTTGCAAAACCGTCGATCTCGTCTTCGAGGGTTTCATCAAACCAGGTTGCTTCGAGGATCAGACGACCTTCATAGAACCCTTGCGTCACACCCACATCATAACCACGGCTTTTCTCTGGTTGCAGATTCGGATTGCCAACAAACTGATCGGGGAAGAAACCAAACCGGTCGAGAAATGTCGGTCGCTTCTGGCCGGTTCCGGCACTGAACCGCAACCGGGTGTCAGAACCAAACAGATAGGTACCGGTACCACGGTAGGTCGTTACCTGATCAAAGTCGCTGTTGTCGTCAAATCGGGTGCTCAGCGAAATATTCAGCCCCTCAACCGGCAGCGCAAAATACTCGAACACTAACGCTTTGCTATTCATCTTCTGTGTCTGGTTGGGATCACCGTAAAAAGACGCCATGCCGCGTTGTTCAAACTTTTCATCTTCGTAGTCGAGCGCCAGTGTGACTCTTTGATGACCGGCTTGTTTTGCTGGACCGAACAGATACGAGGTCTGATAGTAAACGCCGGTTTTTTCCGCACCGGTGAATGTGCCCTTCGCCGACCCGGCATAGTTCTGTCGTTCACTTTCAAGCCAGGTCAGTTTCAATGAGTGTTCCGAGCGGCCGTCCAGCAGACTGACCGCTGCCGTGAGACTGGCCAGCAACTGTTCGTTTTCGCTGTATTCATCGGTGTCTTCCGGAAGACCGGTAACAAAACTGGTCCCGTCAAAATCTACTGTGTCTTCTGTGTAACAGCTGCTGAAACCGATGTATACGGGCCCTGGTGACCAGGTCGCGTTGACGCCGAACGTCTGGTTCTGGTAGCCGTCCTCTTCGCGTCCTGCCTCAGCTGCGCTGATACTGTCGCTGTCGTAACTGGAGGCATTCAGAGTAACGCCTGCGTCAACGCCATTGAAGGTAACGCTACCTGCGCCGTTTACGGTTCCGAAAGAACCACCCTCAACCAAACCGCGCGCCGCAAAACCTGCCTGATCGCTCCGGGTGGTCACATGAACAATACCGGCAAGAGCGTCACTCCCCCACAGGGCGCTTTGCGGACCTCGAACGAGTTCGATGTTCTGTATGTCGCTGGTGGTCAGACGGGCAAAATCAAATTCATCACCCAATGCTGGATCGTTAGCTTCGACGCCATCGATCACTACCAGAACATGATTTCCCTCAGAACCGCGCACGCGGACCTGGGTCAACGATCCGAAACCTGCATTGCGACTCAACGCCACCCCTGGCAGATCTCTGAGCAGGTCACCGGCAAATGTCTGCTGGCGTTGGGTGATGGTGGTTTCATCGACTATGGAGACCGCACTGCCCAGATCGAACCGAGGTGTCGGGGTGCGATGTGCACTGACCACCATGGTTTCTATTTCATCGGTTTGTGTATCTGTGTGGCTGGAAGAAGCTGCATGGATTGCGGGTAGCGCAAAGAGGCCCGCAAGACCAAGGCATGCGCAGTTCAGGGATCTGGATATCATCATTTCCTCCGCTGCGCATCCCCGCGCAACTGACTGGTTAGCAGAATGTGGCGAACCACTGATATTCCACCAGGCCGGTCTCCGGGCTGACGAGTAGACCCATGTGTCTGCACAAATCTCTGCAGACAATGTGCCATGTGAAATCGCCTTCCCACGCCATCAGGCGCAGTGGCTGACTGCTGCTGTGTGCAGAAGTCCCATTCACTTTCCTCGATCACCGT